>CALNBW010000098.1 GCA_937874815.1 uncultured Bacillota bacterium
GAGCTATAGCCGACGAGCAAGTGCAGCTGAACACGCTTAACATTCGCGATTTCGCCTTTGATAAGCACAAAATCGTGGATGACTATCCCTATGGCGGTGGAGCTGGCATGGTTATGAAGCCCGAGCCCATCGGGCGGGCCATTGACGCTGCTAAGCAGGGCAACCCCAACGCGCGGGTTATCTACATGAGCCCCCAGGGCCAAGTGTTTAACCAGCAGAAAGCGATAGAGTTGGCGGCCTGGGAGCAGCTGGTCATTCTTTGTGGCCACTATGAAGGGGTGGATGAGCGCGCTCTGGAGCTGTATGTGGATGAAGAGATCTCTATCGGCGATTTCGTTTTGACCGGCGGAGAGCTCCCAGCAGCAGTGCTAGTGGACGCGGTGGTACGGCTCTTGCCAGGAGTGCTTGGTTCGGATGAATCGGCAGCTCAGGATTCCTTTAGCGATGGTTTGCTGGAGCACCCCCACTATACGCGGCCGCCGGAGTTTGCGGGCCAGGTGGTGCCAGAGATCTTGCTGTCAGGGCATCATGGGAACATAGCTACCTGGCGGCGTCAGGAATCATTGCGTCGTACCTGGGAGCGCCGGCCTGATTTATTAGCTAAGGTCTCTCTTACGGCTACTGACCGTGCTTTTCTCAAACAGTTGGAACGCCCTGTAAAGTAAGTTTTGTTTATGGCTATGGTAGAGTGTGATATAATTTTTCGGCAGGAGGGAGGTTAGACTGTGAACATTTTACAAACCTTGGAGCAAAGCCAACTGCGTACGGATATCCCCGATTTCAAACCTGGCGATACAGTACGCGTTCATGTTAAAGTTGTGGAAGGTGCCCGCGAACGTATTCAGGTTTTTGAAGGTGTCGTTATTGCCCGCCGTGGTGGCGGCATCCGTGAGTCTTTTACGGTGCGTCGTGTTTCTTACGGCATCGGGGTGGAGCGGGTTTTCCCCTTGCACTCGCCACGGGTTGCCCAGATTGAGGTTGTCCGGCGCGGTCATGTGCGCCGTGCGAAGCTATATTATTTACGCAATCTAACGGGTAAGGCGGCACGCATTCGTGATGCACATCGTCGCTAGTAAGCTACAAGGGACCGCTATGGTCCCTTTTTGCAAATTTTTTTGATTACGGCTAGCGCGATGCCGGCAATTGTTGCCGGCTGTCTCCCTGCTGAGACAAAGGAGTGATTGGATGCCTAATTGGCAGAAGGAGCTCAAGGAATGGATTAAAGCGCTACTCCTGGCGGTAGTCTTAGCAGTAGTACTGCGCGTATTTATCGTCGACAACTACATTGTTGATGGCGATTCCATGTTACCTACTCTGCATGATCAGGAGCGGGTCTTAGTTTATAAGTTAGGGCAGAAACTGGGGATCAGACCGCAACGAGGGGATATCGTGGTTTTTCAGTATGCGCGGGAGCCCTGGCGCGACTTTGTGAAGCGAGTTGTCGCCTTGGAAGGCGATCAGGTTGAAATCAAAGAAGGAAAACTGTATGTCAATGGGAAAGTCCAGAGCGAGCCCTATCTCAGCGCTCCCATGCTTGGCAGCTATGGGCCGGAAACTGTGCCGGCCGGCACGGTATTTGTCCTAGGCGATAACCGCAATATTAGCATGGATAGCCGCGATATTGGTATGGTACGGCTGGATAGTATCAAGGGAAAAGCAGTCATCATTTATTGGCCGCTCAAATCATTGCGCTTAATTCAGCGCTAGGGAATCTCGGTAGGGGAGGTGGACCATTTGTCCATACACTGGTTCCCTGGGCATATGGCGAAAGCCAAACGCTTGTTATTAGAGAACATGAAGCTAGTCGATGTCGTAGTCGAGTTGCGGGATGCCCGCATTCCCGAAGCCAGTGCTAATCCTTTATTGGCGAAGATTATGGGGCGTAAACCCCGTATTGTTGTGCTGGCGAAGACCGATCTAGCTGATAGCGAACAAACTAAGGCTTGGCTGACCTACTTTGAGCAAGTTGAGCGTACCAAAGCTGTAGGTCTTAATTTGAAAGGTAGAAACGAAGCTACCCGCTTGCTGCTACCGCAGGTCAAAGCTTTAGCTGATCCTTTGGTGCCACGCAGCAAACAAGGTAATTTTCCGTTGCGCCCGGCGCGCACCATGATTGTCGGTATCCCGAATATAGGTAAGTCTACTCTGATCAACTCCCTGGCTGGCAGAGCCACTGCCAAGACCGGCGCGCTGCCGGGAGTCACTCGTCAAAAACAGTGGATCAAACTGAGTGATGGCAGCGAGTTGTTAGATACGCCCGGTATTCTCTGGCCCAAGCTCGATGACCCCCTAGTGGCGCGCCAGCTAGCAGTAACAGGTGCCATTGGGCAGGGTGGTTTTGACGAGTACGAATTAGCCACCTGGCTACTGCATTATTTGGCCAACAATTTTCCCGCCCTCTTAGCCAGGTACAAACTTACTGATACTGATTTGCCTGGCGCTGAGCTGTTGGAGGCGGTGGGTAGGGCGCGGGGCTGCTTGATCGCGGGCGGTAACGTGGATCTGTCGCGCGCAGCTGATATCGTCTTGAGCGACTTCCGCTCGGGCAAGCTCGGGCCGGTCACGCTAGAGTCTCCGCCGCGGCGCGGGAACAAGAGGGAAAATGAAGATGTCTAGTATTGCCGCTATGACAGTGGCAGAGGTGAATGCTTGGTTAGCTGGCAAGCAAGGGGAAATCAGCGCTGATGACTTGGCGAGCTTACGCCAAGATCAGCGCAAAGGTGTGCGCCAGTTGGCCGAACGATACGAACTCAATCAGGCGCGAGCGCAGGCAGAACGACAGCGGGTGGCCAGAATGTGGCGTCTGGAGGAGAAGGCTTGGGCTGCTGGCTATGAGTTAGTAGCAGGGATCGATGAAGCAGGCTGTGGCCCCTTAGCAGGGCCCGTAGTCGCTGCGGCCGTAGTCTTTACCCAGGCTAAGCCTATCATCGGCCTTAATGACTCTAAGCAGCTCTCTGAAACAAAACGCGAGCAGCTCTATGCAATTATCAAAAACGAAGCCGCCGCCGTAGGTGTCGGCATTATTAGCAACCAAGAGGTTGATAGGCTTAACATTCTGCAGGCCGCTAAGCTAGCTATGCAGCAGGCTGTGCAGGCGTTACCGTTAGTCCCTAATCTGGCCCTTGTCGACGGCAACCAAGCTAGGCTACCGAATCTAAGCCTGCCTTGTCGGGCCATTCTAGATGGTGACGCCCTGTCCGCTAGTATAGCGGCAGCATCTATCATCGCCAAGGTGACGCGAGATCAGCTAATGGCAGAGCTAGACACCGTCTACCCCGGCTATGGCTTTGGGCAACATAAGGGTTACCCTAGCCGTGAGCATTATGCGGCGCTGCACCAATTGGGGCCAACGCCAGTACATAGACAGACCTTCTTGCGCAAGTTCTATGAGGCGAACCGCGATGAACACTAGGGAACTAGGGCGTTACGGCGAGGATATTGCTGTACGCTACCTGGAGGAACGCGGTTATCGGCTCATCGCCCGCAATTTTTATTGCCGGTACGGAGAGCTCGACCTGATCATGCAACAGGGTCGTCAGCTAGTCTTTGTGGAAGTAAAGGCGCGCACCAGTTCTCGTTATGGTTTCCCGGAAGATGCCGTTAACTTCCAGAAGCTGCGTAAGCTCAGACAGGCCATTGCGGTATATCTGGAGCAGGAGCAAGCTCCGCGGCATTACGGCTTGCGCCTGGATGCGATTGCCGTTGACCTAGAGCGGCAGACCTATCGTGTCATGGATATTAGACATTACCAGAATATTGGTTGACTTCGTTCCTAACGGGCCGGTCACTGCATATACATAGTTAGGGCGACTTGCAGGGCTAGTCCACAAGGGAAGGGGAAGATCAGCTTGAAACATCCACGACTACAGCGGGCTTGGTGCGATTTTCTAGACATGGCTGCGCTTTGGGCAATCGCCGTTATTATCTTTATTGAGATGGTGCGGCTGATTTTTACCCCAAGTAGCATAGATGCTATCGTACTGGTGCTGAGCATCATTGTTCTGTTGAGCATACTTAAATAAAAGCCAGGCTAAGCCTGGTTTTTTGCTTTTTATTTTTGCCTTTAAAAGAGTTATGGTTTAATATTTAAATATGGATACATCTCCTTAGGGCGTTGCATGAGTTCGCAACTACTATTATCAAGGGGTGAAAGCAAATGAGCTTTAGGAAGCTTACTAGAATTGTTGCCCTGTTCCTTATAGCATGGCTGGTTCTGCTAAGCTATCGTTTGCTTTTTAAACCTGCTAAACCAGAGATATTTATCCATTATTACCTTACGGAGTTACCCCCAAGTGATCAGGTTGCCCTACCACTTGAGGTGGAGGAATGGAAGAGCCGCGCCTTAGATTTGAAGCAGGACGGATATTACCTCACACGTACGCGCGTCTCTGATAACACGGTAGTTTTCTACCTCTTATCCACGTACCAAGAAGGAAATGTTAGCATATGGCCTGATGCAAAAGGAGGAACGGTTAGATTCGAGTTCAGGGGTGGGCATTTTCAGGCACCTGTCTATGCAATTCACGTTGTCAATACGGTGCTGAAGACGATGGAACTGAGAACGCCACATGGCTGGGCAACTGTAGACGCGGATAATATCCCCACTATAAGCGAGCCTCCACTGAGGCTGAAGGTTAAGTTTGACTGACAGAGACAGTCATGAAAAGGCATCTTACGCAAGGGCCCTGAACAGTCATAGTGAAGCTGTAGCTTACTAAGAGCAAGCAGCGCCGACAACGCTGTTTGCTGTAACAGAAAGGGGATAGAAGATGAAGGGCCGAGTTGCAATTAGTGTCCTGACTATTCTGGTTGCGCTTATCGGTCTCATGGTTCTTGTGCCACGCGTGCCTAGAATCTCGCCGATGCAAGCCTTTGTTGCCGCGTTTCCTGAAGACCTACTTACCCTGGTATTGGACTTCCCCAGCAGAACCTGGGTTCTGCCCAGACGAGTTAGCGGCATCTCCGAAGTAGATTTGGGCCCACAGGTCTCGGTTGTGAGTTTCTCAGTTGATCGGAAATTGGGCTCCGGCTCCCTGCAGGTTTTATTTCATCCCAATGCAGCCCGGGCCAGCAACGTTGACGAGATACAGCTGCGCTGCGGATCTACCTGGTTCCCCAGAGAGCTCGGTCAAGTTAAACTGGACGTTCG
>CALNBW010000099.1 GCA_937874815.1 uncultured Bacillota bacterium
AGCAGATTAACCTTAGGTTCGCCAGCGAGCTTAAGCGTCGCCTCTGGGCATTGGCTGGCGTACCCGTAACCGTTGGCGATGAAGTATATTATGCCGATCCCTTGCCGACGGCCGTGGCAGAACTTGACTATGCCGATTTGCAGGCTATGCAATTCACCAAGCGTAAAGCCGAGTATATTGTAGATTTTGCCCGTGCCGTTGCAGACGGGAGTTTTGACATAGAATCTCTCGCGGAACTGGATGACGCTGCTGCCATGGACAAGCTCTGCTCTGTGCGCGGTTTTGGTCCATGGACGGCCGAATGCATTTTGCTCTTCGGTCTGGGGCGCCCGGACCTGCTACCAGCAAAAGATGTTGGGCTGCAGCGGGCCGTAACCATTAGCTTAGGCCGTAGCGAGCGCATTGGCGAGCAAGAGCTACGCCAGCTAGCGGAGGCCTGGCGCCCTTGGCGCTCCTGGGCTACCTACTACCTCTGGCTGGCCTTGGCTTTACCCGGGTTCTCGGGTTGAAGGAGGAAGAACTGATGGATAAGAAAGGGCTAGCGCAGGCCCTAAAGCAAGTTGCTGCAGCTATAGAACTAACAGATTCTAATCCGTTTCGCGCCCGCGCTTATCAGAACGCGGCCCGCGCTATCGAGACTAGCCCTTATTCCTTAGAAGAACTAGTGTTGCAGGATAAGGCTCGGGGGCTAAGAGGCATTGGCCCCGCCATGTTGGAGCGAATACAGGAGTATTACACCCATGGCCAGCTGGTTTCTCAACAGGGCCTACTGGAAGGCGTTCCCATGGGGCTCTGGGAGCTGTTAACAATCCCTGGCCTCGGCACCAAACGGGTGCGCACTCTATACGATACCTTAGAAATTAGCTCTTTAAGTGAACTGGAGTATGCTTGCCAGGAAAATCGTCTATTGGAGTTACCCGGCTTTGGCCCTAAGCTGCAGGCTAACGTGCTCACTGGTCTGCATCAGGTGCGGGCTCGGGCTGGGCAAGTGCTTCTGCCAGAGGCCAAACAACTGGCAGATTATTGGCTGGAACAAGTGCGGCAATGGCCCGGCGTAGTACGGGCCGAGGTGACTGGAGACGTGCGCCGCTCGGCCCCGCTTACTAATTGTGTGGCACTGTTGCTTGGGGTAAATGAACCACCAGACGAGGTTCTGCAAACACTGAGCTCTCTTAGCGCCGAGCTCAATTGGACAGGTGGCGAAGGGGATTTAGTTGAAGAGCAGAAAGGTCTGGCCGAGCTTACCACTGACCTACCTAGCGGCCCAGCCCTGAAGATTTTCCTTTGCCAGGCTAGCCAGTTCGCTTACCACTGGCTGTTCACCACCGGTAGCGAGGCCCATTTGGCAGCTTTACGGGAGCGTGGCTTGTCCGCTACTGCGGAGCAGCAACAGGCGTCTAGCGAAACCTTTATCTACGAGCAGTTGGGCCTACCCTTTATCCCACCTATTATACGGGAAGACGGGGATGAGGTGGTCTGGGCGGCTGCCGGGCAACTGCCAATGCTAGTGCAGACTAGTGAGCTAACGGGCATGCTGCACGTACACACCACGTACAGCGATGGTGCCCATTCTTTGGCTGAGATGGCGGCTGCCGCAGCAGCGCGGGGCTACGCTTATCTTGGCATAGCCGATCACAGCCAGACGGCTAGCTATGCTGGCGGGCTTACTCCTGCCCAGGTGCAACAGCAGTGGCAGGAGATCGATAGTCTCAACCAAGCGCGAGCCGGTGCCCGTCTGCTGAAGGGCATTGAGTCGGATATCTTGCCTAGCGGTGCCCTCGATTACGATGACGAGCTTTTGGCAGGCTTCGACTTCGTTATCGCCTCGGTCCATTCTAGCTTGCGGCAGCCAGCTGAGCAGATGATGCCCCGCCTTTTGGCCGCTATTGCTCACCCCGCGGTGACTATGCTCGGGCATCCCACCAATCGTTTGCTTTTGGGCAGGGAAGAATCCTAACCCCCATCGGCTCGATCTCGATTGGAAATGGTGCCGGGTCGCAAAGCGGTTGGGTGTGAAGATAGCCATCAACCCCGATGCCCATCGCATTAGTGGCCTCGATGATGTTCACTACGGATTACTTATGGCCCAAAAGGCCGGCCTGACTCGGGATGATATTTTCCTTTTTGACTAGCAGAAAGGGGGCTGTCTCTGGGCAGACATACAGACTCAGAATGCTACCACCCGGTTACGGCCGCTCTGCTTCGCCAGCTTGTTCGCCGTTTCTATGGCAGCCAGCAGCTGCTCACTGGTGGTGCCGTCCTGAGGGTAAGTAGCTATGCCTACAGAAACAGTAATGGGAATGAGCAGCTCATGGCTTTCCCGTTGTAGCTGTGCGCATAGGTCCTCTGCTAAACGCATACAGGCCCGATTGTCAGTACCAGGACAGAAAACCAGGAATTCGTCGCCGCTAAGCCAACGGGCAACAAAGCTAGTGCTCGGTACCAGGCGTCGCAGGCTCTGGCCCAGCCAGTAAATCATCTCATTACCAGCGGCATAGCCGAAGCGTTCGTTGTAGTCACCCAAATTATCGCCATCCACGAGCATCAGGCTGAGCGGGGCCGCGATCTTGGTGGCTTCGGTTAATAGTTCCTGTAAACAGTAGCGGGCAGCCCTTTGATTCGGTAGTTGCGTCATCGGGTCCGTAAAAGCCATTTGCCGAGCTTCGCCCAGCTGGAATGCCGTGTCCAGTATTTTTTCAGAGAAAGATTCGATGAGAGCCGTCGCGTTATTATGAAGTTCAATGGATAAGAACTGGGTGTTTTGGTGTTCAGGGCTGCCTGGACACGCCAAACTCTCGTGGTCATCATCTTTGCTTTTTCCCATGAATAGATGTGTATAGGCTAGCAAATGCCCCAAGCTCACCGCACAGGAGGGGTAACAGGCCGCACTGATTCTTAGTTTCAAGGGGTGCGTTAGCGGGAAGTCGATGCTAGCGGCTAGATGTTGCCTTAGCTCCGCCGTCCACTGGCGCAGCTCTAAGCAGCTGCTATGCTTAATCAGCAGGGCAAATTCGCCAGCGGCTAACCTGAAAACACGACCTTGAAAATCTGGTTTGGCGCTGGCCTGAACTAGGGCATTGAGCTGGGCTGCAACCCTTATCTGCAACTCATTTCCTGCTTCTTCACCGAGTCCGTAGCTTATAGCAGCGAAGTCGTCGATTTCAAGCAACATCAAGGCTTGTAACGTGCCCGGTGTTGCTAAAACTTCGTCAAGGCCTTTTTTGGCGGCGTATAACATCGCAAACATGTTGCCAAATCCGGTCAGAGCATCGATGCTAATGCTGCTATCGATGCTATCAGGTAGGTGCGAAAGCCAATGCAGCTCCATGGTAGCAACCCTCCATTTAAGACTCGTGGCTTCATTCTCCAAACTTGCATAACACTCCTGCTTGTCGGCAGCACATATTCAAAATTTACGCAAGCAATTGCCGGGGGAGCAGGGTTAGCAGCATTATTGGCGAACAAGACCTTAGTGGCCTTAAGCAAACAAGGAGGTTGGCGGACATATGAGTAAGGGACCTTTTATCGCTGAAGATTTATTGAAAATGCGTTTCGTCGGTAGCCCAACGCTATCCCCTACAGGGGAGGGGTTGATTTTTGTTGAAACCAATATTGACGAGCAGGAAAATGGTTACCGTGCCCACTTGACTCGGGTAGGTAGCCAAGGTTTAGTGCCCGTTACAGTAAGTGAGGGCAAGGTGCGCGATGCCGCCCCCGCCTGGTCGCCAGACGGGCAGCGTATCGCTTATTTGTCTAATCGTGGTGGAAAGAGTCAGGTGTGGTTGGATGGCGAAAAAGAACAGCTGACTAGCTTGCCGCAAGGGGTGAGTAGTTTCATCTGGGCCCCCGATGGCCAGGGACTTTATCTAGTGGCCAATGAAGTAATTGACCAACCTAAGTTCCGAAAGGGGGCCACTGCACGCCGCATCACTACGCTACGCTATAAGGCCAATGGCACGGGTTACCTCGATGGTTATCCCGCCCAACTATGGCACCTTGACTTAGAGAGCAAAAAGTTGGAGCAGCTCACCAGTGGCAATTATAACTGCAGTCAGCCTGCTATTTCTCCCTGTGGGCGCTATCTAGCCTTTGTGTCCAACCGTGAAGCTGACGAGCTGAAGACCTTAAATGATATTTGGCTACTTGATTTACAGACTGGGGAGCAACGTAACTTGACTGGCGGCAAGGGGCATAGTAATAGCCCGCGGTGGCTGCCAGACGGACAACACTTGCTCTACGTTGGCCACCAGAAAGGTGTTTATCCGGGAGGGTACCCGGAACTGCGCCAAATTGATCTGGCGACAGGAGAGAACATCAATCTCCTGCCCAGTTTCCCTCACTACATTGACAACTGCATTGGCGGCGATGTCCGTTATGATAGCGGCAACACAGCACCGTTACCCTCGGCCGACGGATGGCAGATCTACTTCCTCGGCACTGTTGGTGGCAGCTGTTACCTCTTCTGCCTCGACTACGCTAGTGGTGAGGTAACTAAAGTGTTTGGCGAGGGGCAGATGGTGATTACCTCATTTGACATCCAGGCAGGCCGTCTGCTGGTCAATATCGCTACGCCCACAACCCCCGGTGACCTCTGGTGGGGACCGCTAGATGGAGAGCTACAGCAGGTGACGGACCTTAACCATAGGCTATTTGAAGACAAGTATATCGGCTGGCCTGAGGTTATCCATTTCAGTCATCCCGACGGGACGGAGCTCGAAGGGTGGCTGATTAAGCCACTGGGTTATACGGACGGTAATACGTATCCTCTGGTGATGGAGATACATGGAGGGCCCCATACCACCTATGGCAATGTGTTCTTCCATGAGTGGCAAATGCTAGCAGGGCACGGTTTTGGTGTCCTTTACACTAACCCCCGGGGCAGCCTTGGCTATGGCGAGGAATTCTCCCGGGCAGTAGTCGGTGATTGGTGCGGGGTCGATGCGGCCGATCTGCAGTTTATGGCCGAAGCGGCAGCTAAGCTGCCCTGGGTCGATGCGGCTCGGATGGGTGTTACTGGTGGTAGCCAGGGCGGTTACTTTACAAACTGGCTCATTTCTCATACCGATATGTTTGCCGCCGCTGTTACCCAACGTAGCATGAGCAACCTCTATAGTAAATACGGCGTAGCCGATAACGGTTGGAATGGCGACCGCTATGGTATGGGCGGCCGTGATTTATGGGACGATGAAGATTTCATCATGGAGCGCTCGCCTATGCGCTACGCGCGGAACGTGAAAACACCAACCTTGATCATCCACAGCGATGAAGACTATCGTTGCCCTCTGGAGCAGGCTGAGCAATGGTATGTGGCGCTAAAGCGCCTTGGCGTCACCGTTGAGATGCTACTGTTCCACGGCGAAAACCATGAGCTCTCGCGCGGTGGCAAGCCCGCCAATCGTATCGTGCGCCTGGAAGCGATCCTCGACTGGTTCCAGCGCTATCTCTAACAAAAGGGGCTGTCGCACTAGGAGTTTATAAAGTGAGTTTTGTTCTGGCTGCGGGATGTGCTTAGGGCACAGGCTAGCGCCAATCGTGCCTACAGCAGCATCCCGCAGCCCGCAGTTTACATTAGAGTACTTTTCTAGGGGTTATCGAAATCGTATTTTGCGATAGCCCCTTTATTTAAACTAGGCGTGGGCGAGGCGGCGGCGGCGGAGCCAGATGATTAACAACGTCAGCAGCGCTATCAGTCCCACTAAGGGTAGTAGCCAGATGGGCAGGGTCTTTACTTTCACCAAACGCCCATTAGTCCCCGCATAATAGGTTGGCATTTCCGGGAGCCCCTGCGCTCCTAGTGGCTGGCTAGTGGCATACTCCAGTACAGCCTGCCAAACCTTGAATTCATGGCCATCACGGTAAACAATGCAATCCTCCACATCTACGGGGTTGCCCTGCTTATCCTTCATTACCAGCCCTAGGCTAGGTAGTAGGTCGCCCACCATGGGCAAGAAAGCAGCCAAATAGTGGTCAGAGACCACGTGGTAGAGCTCCTGATCGCCCCGCTTAAGTGGCACCCAATCGCTGCCCGTATCGATCTGCCTGCCACTGCCGGTATACCGTTCTGCTTTCATTACCGCCCTAGTGGTGGGAATGGGGATATTCTTTATCGGTATCCAGGCCAAGATAGCCCGTTCCGGATCATATTCCATGCGAAGCCCTGAAGTCTGTAGAAAGAACGCATCGCCCATTAGTGATGGTAATAGAGCGGTAATCTCTAAGATGCGGCGCACTTCTTCGCCAGTGAAATAGATAGAAACCAGTGGATACCCGGGCTGTCCATCGGGGCCCGAACCCATGCCCACCTGATCCACCAGGTCAAACAAGGCTACTTGCCCCAAACGCTGTGGCAGGGTGCCCGGTTCCAGCCCACCCCGAATAACGCCGTTGGCCTGGAAGGCGAAGTCAACCTTTTCGCCAGTAACCTGCTCACCAACTAGCCGCATAGCATCGGCTACGAAATTGCCGAAAGGTGACTCGGATAGTCTTGGCTCCTTGGTTACCGTGAACTCGGTATGCAGCACTGGCTGGTTCATTTTCTGAAAACGCCCATCTGTTAAGCGCCCGAGTAAGGTATCCAGATCTTGCGCCAGCTCATCTACCTTGTTGGCATAAATACTATCAAAGGGCACGTTGGTATCCAGTGGCAGCAAATAGGGCTTCCCGTTTTTCTGATTGCGTAGGGTGACCTTGCCTGTTTCTTTATGGTAAGCCAGTTCCAGCAGTCCTAAGTGCGATAGCTGGGCGCCAGCTTGCACGATGATCGTTTCTCCAACTATCAGGGGCTGTTCCAGTGCATCATGGGAATGGCCGCCAATAACAATATCTATACCGGGAACTGCGGCCGCCAGTGCAGTCTCTTCTACTTCACCGCTATGAGAAAGTGCCACAATCACGTCGACCGAGGCCGCTTGCAGTTCTGCTACTGCGGCGCTAGCCGCATCCTTCTGGTCGGCAAAAGTGATAGGTGGGGCATAAGGGGTAAATCCCGCCGCCTCCTTACCAATAAGGCCGAAAAAGCCGATGCGTAGCCCGTTAGCAAGTGTCTTCACATAGGTTTGCTTGCTGTCGATTGCTGCCAATGGATGATCTGCTGGGATCACAATGTTACTGGCAACAACAGGTGTATGTGTTGCAGCCTCTGGATAACCTGCAGCCCGAAAGTAATCAGCAAGGGCGTCAGAACCATAATCAAACTCGTGATTGCCTATGGTTATGGCATCGTAGCCAAGCGAATGCATTAGGTTTAGTTCAGCAGCTTGGTCCTGCAAAGACAACCAGGCAAAGGGCGAGCCGGTGAGAAAGTCGCCTGCTGATACTAATAGCACCGGCTCGCCCACCGCACTCTTCTCGGCGCGAATGGCCGTTACAGCACTGGCTAAACGGGCAAATCCGCCGCCGGCTCCCTCCTTGCCGTTGGGGTCATAATCAACTAAAGGCAAAGGTAAAAGAGCCGAATGCTCGTCATTAGTATGTAGAATGGTGAAGAACAGTTCCTGTTCAGTGTTGATGGCCTTAAGTTGTGGTATGTTCAGGCTGCCTGTCGTCATCAGTAGGCAAAGAACTAGGGCCAAGACTTTCTTCACTTGCTTCATTGATAATGCCTCCCCAGAATTAGAAATCCCCTTGCTATATTCGCGTAGCAAGGGGATTTTACCTGCCAATTACCTTTTCTAGTTGCCCTGGCTCTCGTCCGATTCGATACCGGCCACCGCTTCCGTGATGTTAGAAGCATGGTCGGCAACCCGTTCTAGGTTAGAAATTAAATCCAGGAAAATGATGCCCGAGGCTGGGAAACAGGTGCCGGTGTTGAGGCGATGAATGTGCTGCAGGCGCAGATTCTTCTCCATGGCATCTACTTCGTTTTCAGCTGCCAGCAGAGCGGTGGCCCGCTGAATGTCGTTCGATTCCAGCAAACCGATAGCATCCATTGCTAGATCATGTACCTTTTGGTACATGTCGTGTAGTTCATCAGCGGCTTCTTCTGAGAAAGGTAGGCGATGCTCAGCCCTGTATTCGGCCAGCTCACCGATGTTCTCCGCCAGGTCACCAATGCGTTCTATATCACTGGACATGCTAAGCAGGGCTGCCAGGCGGTCAGATTGCTCGGTGCTAAGCGATTCCTGCGACAGGCGTGCGAGATAGTCCACGATGGCCCGCTCCAGAAGGTTAATCGTCTCTTCCTTTCTGGCCGAGGGCGCTATTTCTTCCGTGCTGCTATTGACAAAAGCTGTATAAACCTCCTCCAGCATAGCCAGAGCCAGTTTTCCCATGCGCACCAGCTCGCGCGTAGCCTGCCCGAGGGCAACTGACGGCGTTTTCATCAGGTGCTCATCGAGGTAGAGGGGCCCCATCTGCTCGGTGCTCACCTGGCCCGGGGTTAGCTTCTCCACCAAGCGAGTGAACGGCCCAATAAAAGGCAAAAGCAAAATAGTATTAGTCACGTTAAATAGAATGTGGGCATTGGCTACTTGCCGCTGTAGCAGGGGATGGGTAGTCTGCACAAAGGCGGCGAAGGGGCGAAAGAAAATCATGAATAGGGTTACCCCAAAAACGTTGAACAGCAAATGGGCTACGGCCGCTCGCTTGGCGTTTAGCTGAGTGCCTATGGATGCTAAAAGGGCCGTTGCCGTTGTACCAATATTACTACCCAGAATCAGCGCTAGCGAGGCATTGATGTCCAGCAAACCTTCACTGGCAAGTGTGACCACTAGACCGGTAGTCGCACTGCTGCTCTGAATTATCGCTGTGAAACCAGCACCGATCAACATGCCCATGAAGGGGTTCTGGCTGAGGTTGAGGATAAGTGAAGTGAAGAAGGCATTAGTTTTGAGTGGCTGCATAGCATTACCCATGACCGTCATGCCCAGGAAGAGCAGACCAAAACCAAGGATGGTTTGTCCCACAAAGCGAGTGCTCTTCTTTTTCCCTGCTAAGGAGATAAGGAAGCCAATCCCAATGGCGGGCAAAGCCAGCTCGGTCAGTTTGAGCGAGACCATAAATGCCGTTACCGTTGTGCCGATATTGGCACCCATAATCAGGGAGATAGCTTGCTTCAGGGAAAGGAGCCCGGCGTTAACAAAGCCAACAACCATAACTGTAGTGACGCTGCTGCTCTGAATGAGCATGGTAATACCGGTTCCCACTAGCACACCTAGCAAGGGTGTGCTAGTTAAGGCTTCAAGCAAGCGCCGTAGTCGATCACCGGCGATCTTCTGCAACCCATCGGCCATCAGTTGCATGCCATAGAGGAAAAGCCCTAATCCACCCACGAGGCCAAAAATTAGTGGTGTATATGCTGACATTTAGGCACCTCCTAGCCGAGCCGTAGCTCTGGCTGAAATTCCTAGTTTCATTGTAGCAGGCGGCGCTTGCCGCCACGTTAAGGTTCGATTAAGGCAGTTTTAAGGTCTCGTTAAGGCTGGTATAGCTGCTGTTTTAGTGTGTCCATTGGGCCGGCATAGGTTGCTTAGCCTGTGGCTTTCGCGTCAGCGAAGACATTGACAAGAAGAAGGAGCGAAAACATAGACAACTATAAGTTGGTGCCTATGCATAGATATAGGGCAAGAGGACAAGGAGGGGATGCGCTGTGCAGGTGCAGAGGATGGCTGCTCGGCAGCATGATGCCTGGTCGTTTTGGTTATTGTTACTGCTGCTTTTTGGTGCACCCTGGATCGGCAAGCTAATTCTGCGGGCGGGTTGGGCCGGGTATCTACAGGGTTTCAGTATGATCTTCATCAGCATTCTGCTGGAGGCCTTGCCTTTCGTCCTGCTTGGCACCCTAGTCTCATCCTGGATTCATCTTTACCTAAGCGCCGACGTACTCCTACACTGGCTGCCCCGGGGGCATTGGCTGGGCCTGGGCACGGCAGCACTGCTGGGTGTGTTCTTCCCAGTATGTGAGTGCGCCATCGTACCCATAACCAGGGGCTTAGTGCGCAAAGGGGTGCCGCTGGGGATGGCAGTAGCCTTCATGTTGGCTGTACCCATTATCAACCCCATAGTACTGGCCTCTACCTATTACGCCTTTAATGGGGCTTGGGGCGTGGTGTTGCTGCGGGCCATTTGCGGTTTTCTGGTAGCGATCTTTGTGGGAGATTATCTAGGAACGAGATATAAAGACGCTTATCCTTTACGCACTGTCAGCTTCTATGACACCACTCGGGGTGATGATGATAGCTGCTCCCATGGTCATACGCATGGGGTAAACTCAACCGGTCGAGAAGGCATAGCTCGGGCGCCTTCTGTTTGGCACCTGCTACAGCATACGAGTGAAGAATTCTTCGACGTAGGGCGTTACTTAATCGCGGGCGCGGGCCTTTCGGCAATGCTACAAACAATAGTACCGCGGCAATGGCTAGCGCTGGTGGGGCAGAACAATCTGCTCTCGGTGGTGGCCTTAATGGCCTTGGCCTATGGTTTGTCCCTATGCTCTGAGGCAGATGCCTTTATTGCTCGCACTTTTGTCGGTCAGTTTTCCGGTGGCTCCGTCTTGGCCTTTCTAGTGTTTGGCCCGATGTTGGATATCAAGGCAACCCTACTGCTTTTAGGGACTTTCAGTGGGCCGTTCGTCAGACGCTTGGCTGTTGCTGTAACCTTAGCTGCGCTGAGCCTGGGGCTGCTGGCAAATGCGTTTCACCTGTAGGAAGAGGGAGGTGGGGCTCTTGCGACGATTAAGTCTAGGTGCCATGCTGTGGAGTATCTTCCTCAGCTTAACCGTAATCGGCATTAGCTACCTATCTGTAAGTCGTAAGTTGGTGCTGTTTTTGCATCCCCACTCCTGGTGGGCTCTTGCCCCCGCCACAGCTTTGCTGTCGCTTTTGAGCATCGTTAGTTGGCGCGGACTCCACTCACGGCATGGGCATAACCCTGTCGGCTGGTCTCATGCATTGTTCTTCTTACCTTTGCTGCTTGCTTTGAGCTGCCCGCCGCAGATGCTATCGCCTGAGGTTATCAGTAAAAGAGGTCCTTTTGGCGTGTTGCCTGGGCATGCTCTCAGCCGTAGCAAAACCCATGCGCCTCTACCGGTTTTTGCAGAGGGCCAACCCATTGTTGTCAATGACGAAAACTTCCTTGCGCTAATGGAAGCTCTCTGGGAAAATACAGACAGCTACATTGGTCGCAGCCTACAGATGCTGGGGTTCGTATACGAAGATCCATCGCTAGGCGCCACCGACTTCGTGCTCGCCCGCCTGATTATGACCTGTTGCGCCGCTGACGCAGAAGTAGCCGGTTTACTCTGCCGCTCTCCTGAGAAGAGTCAGCTTACGCCTGGGCAGTGGGTAACTGTCAGTGGCACACTGGACAAAATGCCCTACTATAACGCCGCAATGCGGGAGGTTGTAGAAATGCCCTATCTGCAAGTAACGGAGATTGTCCCAGCTGAAAAACCGGCGCAGGAGTATATTTACCCGTAGAATGGCTACATGCGCAGGAGCGAAGGGTAACCACCGAAGTAATTTCGCAAAGCTTAGGCTAAGGTCGTTGGTCCTGCGTAAAGCGCATTGGGGCCTC
>CALNBW010000100.1 GCA_937874815.1 uncultured Bacillota bacterium
GGGCAGCCGCATCGAGTATGGCCCAAGCCGACACTTTCTGTCGTTCCACGATGTCGCGCAGGTGCCACCAACCGCCCGGCCAAGGATTGGGGAAGTTGGTCTGGGGGGCGTACTCAGGCATAGTCTTGCCCGCCCCGCGCAGTTGACTCGGATCAATGTAGAGCGGCGTTGCCAGCTTGGCGCTAGCCGATTCCGTCAGCATGCCAGCAATGTTGTGATGGTTGGTAATCCAGTGATAGCCAAAATGGCCCCAACCAGGGAACTGGGCACCATTAACAATGCCATCGAGACCAGCTTCCTCCAATTTGTAGGCCATATGGGCACCATACCAGGATAATTCGCGCCAAATTAGAGGGTCGGCATCGGGGCGAATGGGCTCGCTGTAAGGAGCCACGAAGAGGCGAGCTCCATAGCTACCCATGTGATGATGATCCTGATAGGCTTGCGGGCGCCACTGCTTGAAGAGCAATTGGCCCATGTAGTAGGACTCAATCAGGTTCTGCGCGAAAGCATCGCGGTTGTTATCATGGCCGGCATACTTATGATAGAGCCACGGCATGCTAGCGCCTTCATATTCAGTGCCTAGCCATTCGTTATACCAATCGGTAACCATCTGCTGTCCATCGGGATTAAAGCAAGGCACAGCCAGGTAGATCACGTTATCGAGAATGCGCATTGTTGCTTCATCGTCACCCGTAAGTAGGTCGTAAGTTAATTCAGGTGCCATTTGGGTGCCACCGATTTCGCTAGCATGTAGGCTCATGCTCTGCAAAATGACAGCCTTACCCTGTTTGATCAGCTCCTTAATAGCGGCTTCCGATTGACCCCGCGGATCAGTAATCTGTAGGTTGATCTGGCGCAACTCTTCTAGGTTGGCCAAGTTTGCGGGCGAGGAGATAATTGTGAGCAAGAAAGGATGTCCTTCGGTTGACGGGCCCAGGTCAACAACCTGGATACGATCGGATTCTTGGGCTAGCAAGTTGTAGTAATCAACGATTTTGTCCCAGCGGGCGATCTTGCGATCCGCTCCTAGCTGATGACCAAAAAAGGCTTCTGGGGAGGTAATGCGACTCATGAGTAGATCCACTCCTTTCCGTTTGGGCAGCTATTGTTCTGTTTAGGACTCTGGTAAGTAATTCGCTTGCCTAAACATCTATTCCTGCCCTGCCGGCATAAAAAAGTGCCCCGTCTGTATGACGAGGCATTCCTAGGGATTATGCTATTCCTGTATTTGGCCTTGCATATCTATTGTGATCGTATGGACAGGAATATCATCCCGACCTACCAGCGCCCGGGCTGCATCAACTAAGTGTTTTAGGCCACCGCAACAAGGTACTGTCATGCGGGCAATGGTGATGGAGTTAATATCATTTTGGGAGAAAATAAGGGCTAGCTTCTCTACATAAGTTCCTATATCGTCTAGTTTCGGACATGCCACCAGCACGGTTTTGCCTCGCAGTAGCTTACGGTGAAAATCGGGATAGGCAAAAGGCACGCAAGTAGCAGCGATTAGCAAATCCGCTCCCTGGTAAAAGGGTGCCCGCGTTGGCATCAAAGCTAGTTGCACCGGCCACTGTCCAAGCTCGGAAGGCTGGGCCTGAGAGGCATTGGCGTTAGTTGTCGGCTTCTCATTTTTTAGAGACATTACACGACTACCGGGGCAGCCGCCTTGAAAATTAACTTGTGTCGTACCTAAGTGAGCCTCTACTGCCTCCATATCAAAGGCGTCGGCTTCCCGTTCTGCCAGTGTGAGAGCGCCCTGCGGGCAATGACCCAAGCAGTCTCCGATGCCATCGCAAAGGTTATCCGCCACTAGGCGGGCTTTACCATCGATGATCTTAATTGCGCCTTCGGCACAATTGGGTATGCATAGACCGCAGCCATTGCACTTGTCTTCATCTATGTGGATAATGGTACGAGTTTTCATTAGCATTCTCCCCCTGTTAAAATTTGTTTTTCAGCTGCATCCATTATAACAGACGAGAAACAGGGAGAATGTGATTTACATCAACTGAAAGCCCAGCCGAATGGCCGGGCTTTTGCGTGGGTACTAGCGAGTGCGGTTGCTGCCCCCAAAGTTAGATTGGCTTTTGGTTACGCCATCGACATCGGTCTTGTTACCACCAGAGGGGGTGAAGGTTTTGCAGCAAGTCTCCATACAAGTGTTAGCGGGCGTTTGCGGAAAAGTGGAAGCCTGTGTTGCATCTTCCGTGTCTGGCTGTTGGTGCCCAAACTGGTCACTAACTACCACTATTTCGCTAGCGTGACACTTATTCCCCTGGGCATAATAATGGCAGTTGCTGACTGTGCAATGAATGTGTTGCGGCATGAATGTCCCTCCTTTTGTCCTTGCCTTACGGCAATGCACTACGCTTAGTTTGTGCCTAACCTTTTTGGATATGTAAACAAAAATAACCCAGAACGGCTGCGCAAAATGCTAAAAAAAAGCAGAAATCCGGTGGATTTGCTGCCTAGAATCGGCCAAAACTTGTTGTATTCTACGTCAGTTGTGTTATACTACTTGTAATCGTCTGGTTGTGGCTGAAGACAAGGTAGCTAGACCCATAACAAGTCTTCCTGTTTGACCTCCGTTTTCCCGGCCAGTTTTGAGACAAGACGAAAACATTTGGGGAAGGAGGTTAAACTATGTACTCCGATAAGACTTTAACTTGCCGCGATTGTGGCAAGGAATTCGTTTTCACTGCTGGTGAGCAGGAGTTTTACGCTACTCGTGGTTTCCAGAACGAGCCTAGCCGTTGCCCTGAGTGCCGTGCTGCTCGTAAAGAGCAGGGTGGCCGTGGTGGAATGGGTGGTGGAATGCGTCAACCGCGGGAGATGCACAATGTGATTTGCGCCGAGTGTGGCAAAGAAACGCAGGTGCCTTTCCGTCCAAGCGGTGACCGTCCAGTTTACTGCCAAGATTGCTTCCAAGCAAAGCGGTCTCCTCGTTGGTAATTAGGAATGAAAAACCGGCCTTTTATTAGGCCGGTTTTTTGTTAGCTATTCAAGCTGCCTACTTTGATTGTGGATAGGGCCATCTGCTCTGTTTCAGGCTGTAATAGCTCGCCTAGTTCAAACTCGTAGACTCCCTGCTCTGCATTCCAAACGCCTGCAGCCCTGCGTTTGATCAGACCCTGCTCTGCTGCCCAGTTACCAATCGCAGTCGAGCAAACCTGCCCGCTGTTCTTGTTAACAATCAGTTTAAAGCTGTCTTTCCTTTCCGCTATAGGCTTAACCAAAAGCAGGTCTTCTACTATGCCAATCTGCACATACTGCACATCGACTGCAACCAAATGCTTAGTAAACGCCGCATTCAGTCGCACCCCCTTGGGCCTATCGGTAAAGGTTATTCTGTAAGTTTTATCTGCACCTGCACTTCCCCTACCGCGAGCCGCCTGTTTAAACCACATTACTGACATATTTTCACCCCATTTTTACAGATTAGTTTCATCTCTAGTATTGGGATGTTTGCAAATGATTATACCCCCATTAGCAAAATAATGGGGCTAATATTATTTGCCGCGCAGGTAAGCCGCTAACGCTTTATCTACCTTGCGGATATGCTGCGTTAACCAATCGACAACAGTCCTATTAACCTGCAATACTAACCGCGCAGATGCTCCATCTTTTTGGGCCTGCTCCCGCAACGTAGCAATCTCCTTAACCCACTGGTCGTGTAGTGCTTTGTGCGCCTCATAGCCAGGGTACCCAGAACTCCTTTGCAACTCTTCCTCGGCTTTGAAGTGAACTGTAATATACCCGGCTAAATAATCTAGTGTGCTCACTACCTCAGCCTTACCCTTACCTTGGTTGCAGGCGTCAAGTAATTGTCCAATACGCGCAAAAAGCTCCTGATGCTGCTGATCAATCATCTCCACGCCTGTCTCTAAATCATCTGTCCAAAGTAATGCCACTTCCTCCACCCTCCTATCCTATCTATTAGCAAGGCAGTCGTAGTTCGGAGCTAATTACTGCCCGTAGTCACACCAGATTACTTTACTGGCTTAGGCTGCACCCCCGCTGGAATGGGACAGACGTACGACTCGTCGCCTAAACGGTCCTTGAGCTCCTGTTTAGCCGCCGCAAGCTGCTCTGGCTGCTGGATTAAGTCTAAACCGGTTGCAGCCATAATCTTTGCTGCTAGCAGCATCCCCCTATGCGCCCAGCTGGATTTCCCCTGTGCCACCATCTGCCAGGAATGGCCCGGCGTGCCCAGGGCATAACAGCTAGTATTGCACTGCACTGTGGGCACAATCCAAGAAACGTCGGATACATCGGTAGAGCCCATCATAGGTTGCTCGTAGTTTATATGCGGTAACGCACCGGTGTACAATGATTTTCCTGCTAGTGCTCCAGCAAGTTGACGACCTTTCTGCCCGCCATATCTAGCAATTAGCGCGCCCCGTTCCTTGGCTAACTCTGCCTCGCCCAAAGTGCCGCGTATAGCTGCGGCAAAAGCTTCCTCTTCGGGGCTATAGGCAACAGGCGGGATAGCCTCTAGGTTAGCCTGCATCAGTTTCTCCAGAACTTCATTAGGAATGAGGTTGGAACAGGCCTTATCTACCTCGATCTGCAACTCGGTCTGAGTCATCAGAGCCGCACCCCTAGCAATGTCGTTAACCCATTCATGAATTTCCCGCACTTGGCTGTTTTGGGGTGCTCGAATTAAATACAGCACCTCTGCATTTGGCTGCACTACGTTAGGGCTCTTACCACCCGTATCGATAACTGCATAATGCACACGTGCTTCAGGAATTACGTGCTCGCGCAGATAGTTTACGCCAACGTTCATCAACTCGACGGCATCAAGCGCGCTACGCCCTAGGTGAGGCGATGCTGCTGCGTGGGAAGAGCGGCCAGTAAACCGATAGTAAACTTGGACATTGGCCAAAGACGACCCCGAAGCGACACCATTCATCGTGCCCGAGTGCCAAGTAATGGCAGCATCAAGGTCGGCAAAAACACCTTCGCGCGCCATAAAGGCCTTACCAGAACCGCCCTCTTCTCCTGGGCAACCATAGTACTTAATGGTTCCCTCAAGGCCATTCTCAGCTAAATGCTGGGCTAGGGCGGCGGCCGCCGCCAACGAGCCAACACCGAGCAGGTTATGGCCACAGCCATGGCCGCCCGCTCCAGGGATAATCGGCTGA
>CALNBW010000101.1 GCA_937874815.1 uncultured Bacillota bacterium
CTGGAATTATTTACAGAAGGAATTGCTTTGGTACGCCAGTGTCAAGACAAGCTGGCCGAGGCTGAACAGAAGGTAGAGTTGTTAACAACTAATAAAGAAAACATGACCACTAGGCAGCCACTTCCCCCTCTGGGAGGTATTGACCTTGGCATTTGACCTTAAGGCCTATATGGCCCAGCAGGTGGCACTGATAAATGCTGAATTAGAAGAGATTTTACTGGCGCTCGGGCCCCATCCAGAAAGGCTACATGCTGCTATGCGCTATAGCTTGCTGGCAGGGGGTAAGCGTTTACGACCAATACTGACGATTGCTGCTGCGGAAGCCGTCGCGGGCCGAGGTGCAAGCAGCCGGGCGGTGCTGCCGGCGGCCTGTGCCCTGGAGTGCCTGCACACCTATTCGCTGATTCACGATGATTTGCCGGCTATGGATGATGACGATTATAGGCGGGGGAAGGCTACCAATCACAAAGTTTACGGTGAAGGCATGGCCTTGCTGGCCGGTGATGCTCTACTTACATTGTGTTTCGATATCTTAGCTCAACGATTGACTGCTTTTGAGCCAGATCATGTGCTACAAGTGGTAGCAGAAGTAGCACGGGCTGCTGGTGCAGCGGGTATGGTTGGCGGCCAGGCTGCAGATATCCTTTGGGAAAAAGGACAGCATCAAGATGGCGCGATTGCGGCCTTGCTGTCATATATTCATGAACAGAAAACTGGTGCCTTAATAGTGGCTAGCGTGCGGGCGGGCGCGATTCTGGCTGGGTCTCAGCCCTATGAATTGGAAGCCCTCACTGATTACGCTCGAGCTTTAGGTTTGGCTTTTCAAATTACGGATGATCTACTGGATATATACGGCGACGAAGCTAAACTGGGGAAACAAATTGGCCAGGACCTTGCCCATGGCAAGCTAACCTATCCTGCTGTGTATGGCGTGCCTGAGTCAAAAAAACAGGTAAAAGAGCTGTTACAGGCGGCCATTGCTAGCTTAACAGTCTTTGGCCCCTCAGCAGAGCCGTTGCGGGCTCTAGCTGATTCCTTGGCTGGGCGGGAATGCTAGGGTAAGCTAGAAGCTACAGGGGGCCTTCTTAGGCATGAGAGTTCCGGCGTCTTTATCAAGACGCAGCTAGAAAGGCGTGGTGATCTTAAGTGGCAGCTATTCTACCGACAATACAGTCCCCCCAGGATGTGCGGCAACTGTCGTCCGCGGACGTGAGGACATTGGCAAAGGAATTGCGTGAAGAAATTGTGCGCGTTGTCTCCAAAAATGGGGGGCACTTGGCTTCGAATTTGGGTGTGGTAGAGCTTACTTTGGCCCTACATTTGGCCTTTGATTTCTCTCAAGACCGATTGATCTGGGATGTGGGGCACCAAACCTATGTGCATAAACTGATCACCGGTCGCTATCGCCAGTTTGCTTCACTCCGCAAATTCGGGGGGTTATCCGGATTCCCCAAACCAGAAGAAAGTAACTATGATCATTTTGTGGCGGGGCATAGCAGCACCTCTATTTCGGTTGCCTTAGGAATGGCAGCTGCCCGAGATCTGGCAGAAGAAAAACACCAAGTGGTTGCGGTGATTGGTGACGGAGCCCTGACAGCCGGAATGGCATGGGAAGCTTTGAACCATGTTGGCGATCTGGGCACCAATTTGATAGTGGTGTTAAACGACAATGAGATGTCCATTGCTAGGAATGTGGGTGCGCTGTCTAGTTATCTCGCCCGCGCCCGTACGGCACCTAGCTATTTACGTACCAAAGCAGATATCGAAGCACTTTTGCAGAGGATACCAGTGGTTGGGGGCAGAGTAGCGGAGATTAGCGAGCGCCTTAAGGATAGCCTTAAATACCTTTTGGTATCAGGCATGCTTTTTGAAGAACTGGGCTTTACCTATTTGGGCCCGGTTGACGGCCACAACCTGGCTGCTCTGCAAGAGATGTTTGCAGTGGCCAAAACTACGCCGGGTCCGGTATTGGTTCATTGTCAGACCGTCAAGGGCAAGGGCTATCGCCCTGCTGCCAGCAATCCCGATCGTTTTCATGGCATCGGGGCCTTTAATCCCGCAACGGGGGAACCGTTGGCGAAGCCGACTGTGCCTACATATACAGAGGTCTTCAGCAATACCCTGCTAGCCATAGCCAAGGAAAATGAGCGGATCGTGGCGATTACTGCGGCCATGCCGGACGGAACGGGTTTAACCCCCTTTAGCAAAAGCTATCCAGAAAGGTTTTTCGATGTGGGCATAGCGGAGCAGCATGCGGTGACTATGGCCGCGGGCATGGCGGCTAGTGGTTTGCGCCCAGTTTTCGCTGTCTACTCCACGTTTTTGCAGAGAGCTTATGACCAAATTATCCATGATGTTTGCCTGCCTAACCTGCCGGTTGTGCTCGCTGTGGACCGAGGCGGCTTAGTTGGCGATGACGGGGAGACCCATCAGGGCGTATTTGATATGGCCATGCTGAGGCAGATGCCTAATATGACCATCATGTTGCCGCGCAATAGTCAGGAGCTGGTTAACCTCTTAGTTGCTGCTTGTGAGCAGCCTGGACCCGTGGCTGTTCGCTACCCGCGGGGAGCTTCTGACGGTGGAGAGCTCCTGCCAGCGCAGCCCGTTATTATTGGTCGGGCGCAGTGTTTGCGGCGGGGCCAGGAGATTTTACTGGTGAACTGCGGCACTATCTGGGACGTGACCGAGCAAGTGCAGCAGCAGTTAGTGGCTGCCGGCCTGAATCCTACAGTTTATGATTTGCGTTTTTTGAAGCCACTAGACCCGGCCGTTGTCGCCGCAATGGGTGAACATCGCCTAACAGTTGTTATTGAAGAAGGTATTGTAGCAGGGGGCTGTGGCTCAGCTTTGTTGGAGGCGGCTACTGCTGCCGCAGTAAAGCATGAGGCAATGCTCTTTGGCATTCCAGATCGCTTTATCCCCCACGGTAGTCGTAGCGAACTACTCGCTGCTCTTGGCCTAACGGGAGAGTCTATCAGCGCGCGTATTCTAGCTAAGTTGGGAATGAAATACTGATGGTAGTGAAGGAAAGACTAGATCTGTTGCTAGTGCAGCAGGGATATTTCCCTTCCCGCCAACGGGCGCAGGGGGCGATTATGGCTGGGCTAGTCACTGTTGACGGTAAGCGAGTCGACAAGCCCGGTAATAAGTTTTCTACCGATGTGGCCATTAGTGTGCAAGGGCAAGAGCATCCTTATGTCAGTAGAGGCGGGCTAAAACTGGAACGTGCCATTCAGGAATTTGGCTTTGATCCGGCAGGCAAAACAATCATCGATATTGGGGCCTCAACTGGGGGTTTTACCGATTGTGCGCTGCAGCATGGGGCTAAACGGGTATATGCAGTTGATGTCGGTTATGCCCAATTAGCCTGGACATTGCGGCAGGACGAGCGCGTGGTAGTCATGGAAAGAACAAATGCGCGCTATCTAGAAGCTGGCGATTTTCCGGAGCTGGCGGATGCGGCGACCATAGATGTTTCCTTTATTTCGCTAGCAACCATTCTGCCCCCTGTAGTGCGATTATTGATACCAGACGGAGAGATTGTGGCCTTGATCAAGCCCCAGTTTGAAGCTGGGAGAGACCAGGTGGGCAAAAGGGGCGTTGTGCGTGATGCCGCAGTGCACCAGCAGGTGATCCGGCAGACTTGGGCTGTTGCTACCGCTCTAGAACTGGGTCTTTTAGGGCTCACCTATTCGCCTATTACAGGTCCCGAAGGTAATATTGAGTTTTTGGCTTGGTTTGGGCGAGGTGCCGGCGACCGAGTGGCAGAAGACGAAATCGAAAAAACGGTGGAACAGGCTCACGCGCATTTGCAGGCTTAGCAGGTTTTAGCAGCTGAAAAGGCGAATCTAGACTTAAGGGAGGGGGATGTTGATGTCAGTAGGGTTGATCCCTCATTTGCAGAAACCGCAGGCTCTAGCCGCCTGTCGCGATCTGGTCAATTGGCTGGAATTGCAGGGCATTAAGCCCTGCTTTAGTCCCGAAGTAGGGGCCTGTTTGCAGCGGCCAGACCTAGCAGTGGATGATGCCACTATGGCCAAAGCGCAACTGCTTGTGGTTTTAGGCGGCGATGGGACGCTCTTAAGTGTAGTGCGCCGCCATTACGCTTGGGGGCTGCCTATCCTCGGTATTAATCTAGGTAAATTGGGATTTCTTACGGAAATTGAGTTAAAAGATATGTTCTCTGGCATGGAACGGGTTTTGCGCGGCGAATATTCAGTGCAAGAACGGATGTTGCTGCGGGTGGGAGTTTTACGTAAAGGGCAGCTAGTTAGAGATCTACGCGCTTTAAACGAGGTCGTGGTCAGCAAGGGAGCTTTCAGCCGCATGTTGGAGCTAGGCATCAACATTGATGGGCAAAGCCTTGAGCCGCTGCCAGCAGACGGTATCATAGTTGCTACACCGACTGGCTCTACTGCTTACAGCCTCAGTGCCGGGGGGCCAATTGTGGATCCTGACATCAGTGTCCTGCTTTTGACGCCTATCTGCCCCCATAGCTTGCAGTCACGACCTATGGTTATCTCTCCCGCCAGTACGCTGCAGATTTCTGTACATGCCCAACATGAAGATATCCTGTTGACGATTGATGGGCAGGAATCTTTTCCTTTAGAGTTAGAGGATCAAGTTATCGTTAGACGTGCTACTGAAGCCGTCCGTCTAGTAAAAGTATCGGGTATTGGTTTCTATGATGTGCTGCGGCAAAAGCTAGGCGGAACGCCCTCGCGCTACCGAGAGGGGGAGAATTAGTTGCTAGTGAAACTGGTCATTGAAAACCTAGCCCTCATTGATCATTTAGACTTGGACCTGGAGCCGGGGCTGGTGGTTTTATCGGGAGAGACGGGCGCTGGTAAGTCGCTCGTCC
>CALNBW010000102.1 GCA_937874815.1 uncultured Bacillota bacterium
CAAAGATCCTTGGCAGATGAGCACGGTGGTCGATCTTTGCCATAAGCCTGCTTTCTCGGTAGCCGTTTATAGTGCTAGAACTAATAACGACCTTTTTGTTGCGCTCAATCTCGCTAAGTATGTGGTGCTCAGCGAAAAGCCTCTCCCAAGCTTTGTCATTTAGTGTAACCACGCGGCTCATAGTTCATCACCAACACTTCCCCAACTTTTCCGCGACCATTACCATTAGCGTTAATCGCTCGCGATGCTGAAACTGATACGGTGGTGTGAGCATATTCACTATATAGCTCCCTTATGAACGGGGTATCAGAATTACTAAGCATACATTTGCAGCCCCGGGCCGTAAGTTTGTCAAACTCCCTTTTCAGCCGCCGTTGATCTGACGGGCCAAAACCTCCAACGTCATAACCCGTAAAACCGGCTGTATCCGACGCGGGATGATATGGCGGATCAAAGTACACAAAATCCCCTTCCTGAGCTTGCCTTATTGCCCGTGAAAAGTCGCTACAACGAATGGTAATATCGTTTTCACGGAGGTAAGCCCCAACGGCCCTTAGGACGTCTTCATCGAGGATTTTTGGATTCTTATAACGCCCAAAAGGAACGTTAAAATGCCCTTGAGAGTTCACTCTAAATAGGCCATTGAAGCATGTTTTGTTGAGAAATATGGTTCTAGAGGCTTTCTTAACGCGGGATAAGCCCTTGAACTCTGCCGTTCTATCCATGTTTCGGATCTGATAGTAATAGTCTTCGCCATTAATATGTTTACCCAAGTCATTAATCAGTTGCCGTGAGCGCCTTTCGTCCTTAATGACCCTATAGCAGTTAATCAGCGCCCAGCTCTTATCATTAATAACTGCCTTCTCTGGTTGTAGGGCAAACAGAACAGCCCCGCCGCCAAGAAAGGGCTCGTAATAGGTATCAAATTCGGAAGGAACATACCGAAGAATCACATCCAGCAGCTGCCTTTTCCCGCCAGCCCATTTGAGAAAAGGTTTAACAAGCTCGTTTTTCTGCATCACATTTAACCACCTCTTGCGCTACAAAATTCGACATATCATTACATTCTTCCTGCATCGCAAGGGCAATTAAGGGCTTGGCAATTAGTCAGCTATGTAGAGTTCGGCTGCCTCCATTACGCGATCGCTTTGCTGCCTCACGGATTCAATACGTTTCTTAGCCAGCTGCAAATACTCATGGGACCTATCGATGCCGATAAATCGGCGACTCTGTTCCACGGCCGCTACACCAGTGGTCCCTGAGCCACAGAACGGGTCTAGCACAATGTCCCCAGGTCTAGAGCTTGCGCTTACGATCCGTCGCAACAGCGTCAATGGTTTCTGAGTAGGATGTTTACCAAACGTCTTTTCGCGAGCTGGTGTGCTCGGAATAGACCACATACTGCGCATCTGCTTCCCTGCATTCTCTGCTCTCATTGCCTCATAGTCAAAGTAATGTCTAGAAGTATCGCTCTTTGCAGCCCAAATGAGGGTTTCATGACTGGCTGTAAAATACCGTCTACTTAAGTTAGGCGAGGCGTTAGGCTTAAACCAGCATATGTCATTGAGAATGCGAAAACCGAGCGACTGCAGCGCATAGCCAATTGAGAAAATCGCATGGTAGGTGCCTGATACCCATAGCGTACCATCGACTTTCAGCAGACGTCTACACTCGCCTAACCATGCCAGATGAAACTCATGATCCGAAGCTAGCCCTTCAGAACGATCCCATTCTCCTTTGTTTACGGAGACCCATTTACCCGACTGACAGGTCAACCCATCGTTGCTCAGCCTATATGGAGGGTCAGCAAAAATCATGTCTACTCTGGCCTCAGGAAAACTTTTCATTACTTCTAAGCAATCACCTCGGAATAGCTTATACATCTTTCACACTCCATTCCTCAGTACTTTGCTTAAAGTCTACAGAGCATGTGTTCGAAAGTCAATACTACCTTCTCAAATCGATCTATTCCAAGGGGGAAGCTTGCCATACATGTCGAAGTATATTTGTAGCAAGTCCGCTTCTGCTTTTGCGGGTAACACGAGACTATCAGGGCCGACAGTAACCGCCCAGTGTATGCTCAGGTGGGATAAGCCCTCGGTCGATAGCTTGGTCCGAAAATACGCTTGGCGGCTTTCCCCATCCTGTTTAGCAAAAAGCCGCTTACATAAGCCCTGGCTTCTCCATTCGCCATTAGCCAATAAGGTACCAGACTTACCAATATAGACAAGGCGGTGTTGATCTGCTTGCACCCCATAGATCAGGTAGACACCGTATTTGTCTGGTACCTGGGCAGCAGCGAGTTGCTCACGCAAGTTCTGTGCAGGATAAAACTCTACTACCCTTGCTGGGGAAATCGGGCAAGATATTCTGAAAACACACTTTCTCACCTCGTCACTCTGGGTAAGGCGTTATGCACTAGGCAAAAAAACAACTGCATGCCTACTTCGCCTTCAGCCCGGCAAAATCCTTGTCCATCTTGTTCAATAATTTCTTATAAAACTAGCCTCACTCAACATTCTTGTGTTATACTTCAAATTAAGAAAGGGGGATCTTAATGATTATAAAGAACCTGCGGCAATACTTGCCTCTCTTGACCCAATATACTGAGCTGCGAAGTCAGGAAAACCGGGTCATGAACATTGCCTATTTGAAGGGCAATTTGGTGCAGAACGTTAAGAACTCTAACGGCGGCATTAGTGCCAGGGTGTATCGGAATGGGTGTTGGGGGTTTGCTTCTACCCCAGAGATGAGCGAGGTTAGGGCTGTGATTGAGGCGGCAACTAACAACGCCATGTTCTTGGATGCACGGGAGAACAAGGGGTTAGCGCCGTTCGCCCCTGATAGCCCGGTGGTGGAAAAGAGCTTTGGCACTAGCAAACCACGGCTCAGCCAAAGCGAGATTATGGATTTCATGAAGGAAATTGACGCCTACATAGCCGGTAAATACCCGGAGCTGAGCAGTCGCAGCATCGGGCTAAACTGTTTAGACATGGAGAAGACGTTGATCACGTCTGATGGGGCAGCGCTTTATTCGCTTTTGCCACGCTCTCTTTTCCGGTTCTCGCTATCACTAGATAGCAATGGTGGTCCGGTGGAGGTTTATGAGTCGGCCGGAGGCCTGGGGCAGTTCGAGGACAATTTCTCTGCGCCGGCAGATCTCTATACGATGATAGACGAACTCTACGAGCATTTAGTGAAGAAGAGCGAAGGCGTATATGCCGAGGCGGGGTTGAAAGAGTGTGTTATGAATGCTGCCTTAGCCGGCATTCTGGCTCATGAGGCTATTGGGCATACGACAGAGGCTGACTTGGTGTTGGGTGGCTCTGTGGCGGGAGATTATGAAGGCACGACTGCTCGTGACGTAGTGGTTATCGAGCAAGGCGTGCTCAAGGGCTACATGCACAACAAGCAGAGTGCACGCCATTTTGGTGTGAAGCCTACCGGCAATGCTAGGGCCTATCAGTATATGGATGAGCCTCTAATTCGCATGCGCAACACGGCCATTCTGCCTGGAGCAAGCAAACTCGCTGATATGATTGCTTCCATTGAAAACGGCTACTACCTGATTAAGCCGAGCAACGGCCAGGCCGATACTACGAGTGAGTTTATGTTTGGCGTGGTACTCGGTTATGAAATTAAGAATGGCAAGTTAGGCAGGGCAATTAAGGATACGACTATTTCCGGAGTGGCTTTCGACGTGTTGCAGAATGTGAGCATGGTATCGGATGAAATGAAATGGTCTTGCGCCGGTATGTGCGGAAAGAAGCAGGTTATACCGGTAGGGATGGGCGGCCCAGCCATCAAGACCAAGATTAATATAGGGGGTAGGTAGAATGAAAGCTGCTCTAGATTATTGCGCGAAGTCGCTACGCGAAGCAGGAGTAGACAAGTTCCAGTGCGCCCTCACAGAAGCCAAGCAGTATGAAATGAACCTTGAAGGAACGGAATTCACCCTCATTCGCACTACCATGAATAATACTTTGGGCATCACTGTAATCAAAGACAACCGCAAGGGAGATATTTCGCTTAACCGGCTGGACGAGGCTGCCATCGATGCAGCTATTAAGACAGTCATGGAGCTGTTGAACACTTCGCAGCAAGACCCAGACTACGATATCTCTCCCAAGCAGGACCCACAGCAGTTTGTAGCGGGCCCGCAGGAACCGGATACTGAGCGCATGTATGCGCTGCTGAAAGAGTATAGCGGGCAAGTGCCTGCTATTTTCCCCGCCATCAGGCTGATGGAGACTACTTTAGTATACAGCCATGCGGTACAACACTTCATCAACTCTAATGGGGTAGACTTCGTAACTACGCAGGGCGTATACACCCTGTCGTCGGTATTCTCTTCTAAAGATGGGGGGAAGACAACGTCGTTCAACTATACCGGTTTTGCCATGCAAGATCTCGAGCAGGCTTTGCTGGAGCGCGCTTCACTGAAGCAATTGCTACACCAGTCGGTGGAGCACCTAGAGGCCAGACCGCTACAGGGCAAATTTGTGGGCGATGTGATCATTACTCCCGACTGCTTGCATGACTTCATATATTTCTACACGATGACCTTCCTAGGCGACCGGGCGCTGATCGCAGGAACTAGCCCGCTCAAGGATAAGTTGGGACAGCAAGTTGCTAATGCTAAGCTCACTCTGGCTGCTCGGCCTGTTTCAGCGGAAATTGCCGACGGCTACTTCGTTACCGGCGATGGCTTTGCAGCTGAGAATGTTACCTTTATAGATAAGGGTGTGCTGAAGAGTTTCTTGCTTAGCCAATACGGTTCGCAGAAGACTAAAATGGAGAGAGCCAAGAATTCCGGTGGTTGCTGGGTCATTGAGCCGGGCGCTAAGCCTGTTGACGAGAT
>CALNBW010000103.1 GCA_937874815.1 uncultured Bacillota bacterium
GTTGTGGACGAAATCATGACAAGCGGCTTTGTGCAGAAGTCCTATCTGGAGGGGGCTGCGCTTGTGCCATCGCTAGCTGCAATCACGGATGGGGTGGAAGATGCTGACCGCACAGTTAGAGGTATCTTGTTACGTTCGTTTGATCAGCCGAAGCAATTCTTCGCTCGAAAGGGAAAGAATGCCACAGTGCAATATGCTGCTGGCTGGGATGAAACGCTTTTCAGCCAAGACTGGAGTAAAGAGGATCCAAAACCTGTACTATTGCCAGCATATTTGCTGCCGCGTCTGCGGCTTAAGCCAGGGGAACATATCTTGATCAATAGTAGCAATGGACGTATAACAGGTGATTTTATCGTTGCCGGCTATTATGCAGGGGCAATTGAGGGCGATGGTATCGCTCCTATTCTTCTGCCCACTTCCGCGCTGCAGCAACTGGAGAAAGATCAACTGCTGTATGCAGTAGCTGAGTTCGTTTTTGATCCAGCGCGGAACCGCGAATTGCCACAGTTCCGCACCAGGATGGACTCCCTCTTTGTCGGAAATGAGTTGGCCTTCCTGTTCTGGGATGAGGAACTGATCCAGGTAGTGGAGCCGCTAGAGAAGAACCTTTCATTGATGACATTGCTTTACACAGTAACCGTGGTGGTCTCGGTTTTGATCGCGGCGGGGCTAGCTACACTGCTGCTATTCCAGTCAGCGAAAGAGGCTGCCATCATGCGAGTGCTGGGCACCACCAAAAGCAGGGCACGAGCCATTTTGTGCGGACAACATCTTTCGCTGTGCTTGGTGGGGCTGGTAGTTGGTTTGGGCCTGCTGGCCGCCTTGCGGCAGGATGTGGTTGCTGTTCTGACAGGCCCAGCGCTCATTTGCGCGGGGCTTTATTTGGCAGGTGCCTCCGGAGGCGCTCTATATAGTGCAATCGCTGTTACTAACCGGATGCCCTTGGAATTGCTGCAAGTGAAGGAGTAGGGAGGATTGTTGTGTCTGAACTGAGACTGGAGAATGTGGGGTACCGTTTCCCAAACGGAGACCGGGATGTACTGCAGGGAGTGACCTGCAGCTTCGAGCCGGGGACCCTCTACGCTGTAGTAGGACCCTCTGGCAGTGGCAAGACTACGCTGCTCTCGCTCATGGCGGGGCTGGATAAGCCTGGTGCTGGAAAGCTATTCTTGGCCGGGGAGGATTTGGCTACCTTGGACCTTGACCGCTACCGCCGGGAGCGGGTGGCGATGATCTTTCAGGCGTTTCAGCTCTTCCCGCTGTTAACTGCATTGGAGAATGTCTGCTACCCCATGGAACTAAATGGAGTGCCTCTGGAGCTAGCCAAAGAGCGAGCGAGAGAGCTGCTAGTTGCGGTGGATATTGACGAGGGAAAGCAGAAGCGTTATCCGTCGCACCTCTCTGGCGGGGAACAACAGCGGGTGGCTATCGCCCGCGCACTTTCAAGCGGGGCGCGGATACTTTTAGCCGACGAGCCTACAGGGAACCTGGATACTGTGAACGGTGACCGGGTCATCGAGATCTTCCGCCACCTGGCCCATAACGAAAACTACTGCATTGTGGTGGTCACGCACGATCTAGCCATTGCGGATGTCTGCGATCGGGTTTACCGCATAACAGATGGTGTGCTCACCGCCCTAAGCGCGTGAGGGGGCTAGCTGGCGTTCGAGCAGAAATAGTGCTGTTTCTTCTGCATAGGCAGGGTATTCCTCAGCCGTGGCGTATAGGATAATTGGCTTTGGTTTTGCAGACCTATGAATTCCTGAAGGTGATCATATGAGGAGTAAGCTCATTGTTCTGTGCGTTTTGCTGATGCTGGTGGCTACGTCTTGTGCGCAAGCCCCTACGCCGGCTGCGCCAATTAGCTGGCAGCCCGACACAGCGTTTGAAGCTGGGGAAAGCCGCACAGGAGAAGAACCAGTAACAGTCCTATGGCAGCATAATTTTCCCCCGGGGTGCGACTATTTTGAGCATGTGCTCGCTAACCATCCCCAAGGCATAACATTTGGCTACTGGGAACGCCAGGGGCAAACGTTCATCTTTTCCCAGGCCATCCTAGACCCAGACACTGGCAGCGTCTTATTGGCTGGGCCTATAGAAGGAGTGCACTCTCGTTGTTCTTGGCTTGATGCGATCTTGCATCAAGAAGCGGGGGACATATTGCTTGATACCGACGCAGGCACTATTGTGTTGCCCCAGCTCCCAGAGGCCAATGGTTGGCTCGATTTCTTGCCTCGTGAAGATGGCCTAATACTACTCGGTTATGACCATGCAGGTAGGTTCGTAGTCTATCTTGACCAGCAAGGTGAAACCCGGTGGACCTTCCGACCGCCCAAACGCGGCCTCGAAGAAACTTTTGTCTTCGAGGCTTTTGGCTCTCGTGAAAAGCTGGTTGACCTAGGCAACGGGTTGTTAGGCGTTTATGGTTCTACAGTTCGTGGCCTAATTGCTTTAGACTTCGCCACGGGGCAAGTTGTTTGGGATTACCACATTCCGATGGAAGACCGCATTTGCGCCGTTTCCGTTGGTGTCGATGGCATTTGGGCGGGTGGCCTTAGCTATGATTATGATGGAGTGGTAGCGCTGCTAGACCTAGACGGTACGGTGTTACGAGAAATTGAGCACTCGGCACCTGTTACCGCCATCGGCGCGCTGGAGAATAAAGCGTGTTGGTTCATGGCTGGCTGGGGGCCAGATGGACGAAATAAAGTGTATTTGCTGGAGAACGATAGGTTAGCTAAAGAGGTGTTTCAGGATATCGAGTTTGGCGTTGTTCCCCAAATGAATAGTTCATTTGTCTTCGTTGACGGCATTCAGGGTCTACTCTACCGCTGGCAACCGGGGCAGGATGTAAAAGCCTACGAGTTACCCTTCTATGGCAGCCCTAATGGCATCCGAGTCCTTGGTGCCCGCGACGAAATGATAATTGTGCAGCACGAGAATGAGATCTATGCAGTTTCCTTGGGGGATTAGGATAGGAAGAATGGGAGAGTTTTACTGGTCCAAGTGTATGTCCCCGCGGTCCACGTCCCCGCGGTCCACGTCCCCGCGGTCCACGTCCCCGCGGTCCAAGGTGGCGCGCCTACTTAGCAGTGCGCTACGAGCCATTGCAGTAGAGCTGTGTCATCGATTGAGCCATCGGCCAAACCTAGGCCCAACGAAACTAACTCAGAGTCTGTGCATTGGACCTGTACTCCGTTAATCTCCAAGAACACAACCATAGCTAAAACACCTACACGCTTGTTGCCATCTACAAATGCGTGATTCTTGACTAGCGCGTAGCCTAGCCTAGCAGCCTTGGCTAGTAAGGTGGGATACACAGGACACCCATCGAAAGTCATAAAGGGCGTGTTTGCAGATGATTCCAGTAGCGCCCTGTCTCGCAAGCCTGCTAATCCTCCGCTTTTTTCAATAAGAGCCTGATGTAGCTGTATTATTTGCTCCACGGTTAACCGCTTCATTTTGCTAGTTCTTCAAACGCGGCTAAGTGTTTCTTGAGGAAGTCCTGAGCTGCTGCCATGACTTCCTGGTTGCTAGCAGCCTCTTCTGTTCTTAGTTGATCAAACTCGATGATAACATAGCGAGGCACATTGTTTTTTAGCACTATGGCAGCTCCCAATTCATCAACTAGGCGCGCCACCTTTGAGAAATTCTGGTTTGCCTCCGTAATCGAGACTATGCTTTTAGTATTAATGAGCACTTACATCACCTCCGTTATATTATAGCACGAATAATAGGTTGTATTCTACCTAGCATTTAGAGCAGGATGCCGTGTGTTATGCCAGGCCTAGACTGTCATGCGAAGAGGGGCTGGGAGGATTTTACTGGTCCAAGTGTACGTCCCCGCGGTTCAGGGGGCAGGAGTTTGGCTTTGGGAAGAGAAGTAATCCTATAGGCGAAACAGTGAGGGAGGTTGACAACATTTGTTAGCGATTACTAACGCTAAGATCTATACCGTAACTAATGGCGTGATCGAGCAGGGTAGCATTCTGCTGGCTGACGGCAAGATTGCCGCATTAGGCCCAACCATTGATGTTCCAGCGGGAGCGCGGGTGATTGATGCCCAGGGCGCGATTATTACCCCTGGCCTCATCGATGAGCACACGCACGTGGGTGGTTGGGAAGAAGGTTTGGGCTGGGAAGGTGCCGACTTCAACGAGTCGACAAGCCCGGTAACCCCGCATGTCAGTATCTTGGATGGTATTAACCCCGCAGATATCGGTTTTGCCGATGCCCGCAAGGGTGGGGTAACCACTGTGCAGACTATGCCTGGTTCTAGTAACATCATTGGCGGCCTGATGCTGGCCATGAAGACGAGCGGCACCATCGTGGACAAAATGGTGCTGAAATATCCTACAGGGATGAAATCCGCTTTAGGCGAAAACCCCAAGAATACCTTTGGTAGCCAGGGCAAGGCCCCAACCACGCGCATGGGGTCGGCGGCGCTGTTGCGTGAGGCTTTGCTGTCTGCTACGCAATATGTTGCCAAGCAGAAGCGCGGCGATAAAGATTGGAAGTTCGACCCGAAGCTCGAGAACATGGCCAAAGTTATCCGCAAGGAGATTCCCTTGCGCATCCATGCTCATCGCGCCGATGATATTTTGACGGCTATTCGCATTGGGCAGGAATTCGATATAGATTTTACTATGGAGCACTGCACTGAAGGCCATCTTATTGCCGACGAGATTGTTAAGAATAACGTTACCGTCTGCGTGGGACCGACTGTGTGGCGTCGGGCCAAGGTGGAAACAAAGAACATTTCACCTACCACTCCGGGCGTGATTGCTCGCGCTGGTGGCAGAGTGGCCATCATTACCGACCATAATATTGTGCCTCAGCATTATTTCCGCATAGCGGTTGGTCTCTGCATTCGTGAAGGTATGCCGGAGGATGAGGCTCTTAGGGCCGTTACCATTACTCCGGCCGAGATTATCGGCGTGGCCGATCGGGTGGGTAGCCTGGAGGTAGGCAAAGATGCCGACTTGGCTATGTGGTCTGGCGATCCCTTTGAACCGCTGACGCAGTGCCTGCTGACCGTGATTGACGGGGAAATCGTGTACGAGCGGGAGGGAGGCAAGTAAGATGAAAGCATTTGTTAACGCTAAGATCCATCCAGTTGGTGCGCCCTCTATTGGTAAGGGTACGCTTTTAACCGATGGGAACAAGATAGTGGCCGTTGGCACTGATGTGGCCATCCCTGCGGAGGCGCAAGTGGTTGACTGCGCTGGGCGCGTTATTTTGCCAGGTTTCGTCGATGCCCACACCCATGTAGGCCTGTGGGGTGAGAGTGAAGGTGCCGCTAGCTATGACGGAAATGAAGGTGGCAACCCGATCACACCCCAGGTGCGTGCCCTTGATGCTATCAACCCGCGCCATATCAGTTTCGCCGATGCCCGCATGGGTGGCGTGACTACGGTTGAAGTAACACCTGGCTCGGGGAACGCCATCGGCGGGCAGATGTGCGTCATCAAGACTGCCGGCAATATTATCGATGAAATGCTGCTTGCGCCCTATAACGGGATGAAGGCTGCCCTTGGCGAAAACGTTAAGAACTCCTATGGAAATATGCGTAAAGCTTTCCCACGCACGCGCATGGGCATCGCCGCTGCAATTCGTGGTGCACTCTATGAAGCCAAAGCTTATCAAGAGAAGCGAGCTCAAGACGCTAACGCCGAGGTAGACTTACGCTGGGGGCCATTGGTGGAGGTATTGGAGGGTAAGGTACCACTGCGCGTGCATGCGCATCGTGCCGATG
>CALNBW010000104.1 GCA_937874815.1 uncultured Bacillota bacterium
GATTGAGCAGCCGCAAGGTCGGGTGGCCCTAGAAGGCGTGAAATTTAGTTATAGCCCCGACAGCCCCCTCATCGGGAATATGAACATCGACGTGCAGCCAGGCCAGTCCATCGCCATTGTGGGGCCAACCGGTGCCGGCAAAACGACCTTAGTCAACTTGCTGATGCGCTTTTATGAAATAGACGGTGGCAAAATCACTATCGATGGGCATGATATTCGTGAGCTAAGGCGCGGTGACCTGCGGAGCCTATTCGGTATGGTATTGCAGGACACCTGGCTGTTTAATGGCACTATCCGTGATAACATCGCCTATGGCCGTCCTGACGCTAGCGAAGCAGAGATTGTGCAGGCAGCCAAGGCAGCCTATGCCGATCACTTCGTTCGTACCTTGCCCGAGGGCTATGACACCGTGTTGAACGAAGATGCCTCCAACATTTCCCAAGGTCAGAGGCAGCTACTAACGATTGCCCGTGCCATTTTGGCCGATCCGGCAATCCTTATTCTTGACGAAGCTACCAGTAGCGTAGACACCCGCACTGAAGTGCTAATCCAAGCGGCTATGACCGAAATGATGCAAGGCTGCACCAGCTTCGTGATTGCCCATCGCTTGTCGACCATACGCAATGCCGACCTGATTCTGGTGATGAACGAGGGTAGCGTCATCGAGCAGGGGACCCATGCCGAACTCCTAGCCCTGGGCGGCTTCTACGCCGACCTCTACAATAGCCAGTTCACCAATGGGTCGCGGGGACGTACACTTGACCCAGGGAAAACTTTACATCCCCGGCATGACTGTCTTTCGCCTTTGCCAAGCCAAGTGTAGGTGCGATTCACAATCGCCTTTTCCCTTAGCTTTTTCTGCTTTACCTTGTAAGAAGCATCAGGTATACTGAATAATGATAAATATGTCACAAGCAACGAAAGGGGTAGATTGAATGCAGAAAACTATGAAGGGTTTCGCCATGCTCGGCATCGGCAAGGTCGGTTGGATTGAAAAAGAGGTACCTCAGGCCGGGCCGTTAGATGCTATCGTGCGCCC
>CALNBW010000105.1 GCA_937874815.1 uncultured Bacillota bacterium
CCACCCGCCTTGAGGCGGTGCGGGACAAAACTCCGTCCCCTGTCCTGCCAGACAACCCCATATCCCTCGCCCTGTTGCAGTGGAGTTCGAAAAAACACCTTTACTGCAACAGCCCCGGAGCACACCTGTCTCGCCCGGGCCGGACAGGGTCCGGCCCCTACAGATATATCATCAGGTTTGGGTTTCCCCTAACATGTCTCTTCTTCCATAACTCTTCCGTTTCGAGCAGCCAGATTCCTGCTTGACTCTTTTGGTAGCTTCAGGCGATAGCCCAAAAAAGGCAGGAAAGCGAGCCAGTTAAGGGGAACTAATGCATATAGCAGGCCACACGCGCTGTAGCACGACCACGGCCTTCGTTATCAAACCCAAAAGGAGGGTTTTCATTGCGCTTGTTGCATACATCCGACTGGCATCTAGGACGCTCGCTGGAAGGGCGCAGCCGCCAAGAGGAGCAGGAGCAGTTTATAGATGAGATTTGCGCTATAGCTGATCAGCACGCCGTGCACCTAGTGATTATTGCCGGGGATATCTTTGATACTTTTAATCCACCAGCTTGGGCCGAGCAGCTTTTCTGCGATGCCCTGGACCGCTTGGCCCAAGGCGGCCAGCGGGCCGTAGTGGTCATCGCTGGCAACCATGATAGCCCCGACCGTCTGAGCGCCATACGGCCCTTAGCGCAAAACCAGGGCATCATCATCATGGGTTTGCCCAACGAAGCAGCCCCCGAGTTAGCGGGAAAAGTGCGTACCGTCGCCGGGGGGCCGGGCTGGATGGAAATAGCCGTGCCTGATTGCGAGCATACAGCCGTACTTGCCCTGTTGCCCTATCCATCAGAGTCGCGCTTAGGGCACCGACTCAGTACACAGTTAGAAGAATACTCCCTGCGGGATGCCTATTCAGAGCTAGTGAGCGAGATCTTTATGCTGCAGGCGGCTAATTACCGCGCCGATACAGTAAACCTAGCTGTTTCCCATTTGTTCGTGCAAGGCAGTATCAGCACCGAATCGGAGCGCCCTATTGAAATCGGTGGCGCCTGTACAGTAGCAGTTGAGCATCTGCCAGTCCAGGCTCAGTACATCGCCTTAGGCCATCTCCATCGGCCCCAGCAGGTGAAGCAGGCAGTTGCTCCAACCTATTACTCCGGTTCACCGCTGGCCTATAGTTTCTCAGAAGCCAACCATAGCAAGGCGATCTGCTTGGTTGACATAGCGCCAGGACAAGAGGCAGAAGTGACGACTATCCCGCTAACGGCAGGCATACCACTGCAGCGTTGGGTTTGCCAGGGTGGCTTAGAGGAAGTGTGGCAACGTATTGAGGCCGCTCAGGGCAAACCGGCTTGGGTTGATCTGGAGGTTCATGTGCCCCAATGGCTGAGCAACGAAGCAGTCGCTAAACTGCGGGAGGCATGGCCTTGGTTAGTCAACATCCGTAGCATGCTTCCGGGAGATGCGGAGCTGGAACAAGCAGAGCAACTATCAAGTTTGGCTTTGCCCGAGATATTCGATCGTTTTTACCAGCAACGGCGCGACGGGGCTACCCCGCCACCGGAGCTAGTAGAGCTATTCGTTAAACTAGCCAATGAGGCCGCTGCTCAAGGCAAGGAGGTGGGTGACTTATGAAGCCAATCCGTCTGGTGATTGCCGGTTTGAATAGCTTTAAAGAACAGCAGGAAATTGACTTCACCAAGCTGTGTCAGGGCAATGTTTTTGGCATTTTTGGCCCCACCGGCAGCGGTAAATCTACCATAGTTGATGCCATTACGTTGGCCCTTTATGGCAGCGTCAAGCGGGCCTCCCGCAAAACCCAAGGGATTGTCAATAAAGCCCTTACGGAAGCTAGCGTGCTTTTTGAATTCCAGCTAGGCAGCGCTGCCGCCCGCAAGCATTATCGGGTGGAACGCAAATATGTAGCCAAGGATGACAGTGTCAATTGCCGTTTGGCCAGGCTGAGTGAGATCCAGGGGGAGGAAGTGCTGGTCTTGGCCGACAAACCCTCTCAGGTGGACCAAGCCATCGAAGAGATTCTGGGATTAACTGAAGACGATTTCACTCGCGCTGTCGTCTTGCCTCAGGGCCACTTTGCGGAATTCTTGAATCTGCAGGGGAGCGAACGGCGGCGCATGCTGGAGCGAATTTTCGGTCTTGAGGAATATGGGGAGCAGTTGAACCGGGTCGTGAGCGAGCGTTTGAAGACAGCCGAGACCAATTTACAGGGAATAGAGCGTTCCCAGGATTTGCTGGGTGATGCCACCGACAAAGCGGTGCAAGCGGCCAAGCAGCTCGAACAGGACACGCAAGCGGAGCTAGCGGTTCGCAAAACGGCAGCAGAGAAAATGCGGGCAGAGCGTGAGCGCTGGGGCCGCGTGCGCGAGCGACAACAGGAATTAGAGCAAGCCCAAGTTGCCCTAAGTAAATTGCAGCAGCAAGCCAGCAGCATTAGCGACCTAGAAGCAAAACTGGAGCGCCAGGAAGCCGCCCAGCGTATTGCCAGTTCTCTGCAAGCTTTTGATCAAGCGACAGACCGGGCGACCCAGGCTACCACGGCACTGCAGCAGCGCCTGGCCGCAGTGGCCGCTGCTGAAGGTAACTCCCAGCAAGCGCAACAAGCCGCTGCCCAAGCTTTGCAGGACAAACAAGAACAGGAAGAACCTTTGCTACAGAAGATAGAGCAACTAGAGCGAGCTCTGGCGCTGGAGCAACAGGTGGATACCTTAGAACATGAACTAGCTGCTAAAGCTAAAGCTGGCCAGGGACTGACCGAACAGTTGCGGGCTGCAGAGCAAGCTCTGCTTGCTTTGCAGGCCAACATTGCTACGGTGGAGGCCAAAAGAGAGGCTGGGCAGCTGGAACAAGAACAGAACCGGATTCTGCCGGAGCAGCGCCAGCAACTGGCGGCAGCTATGGCCATCCAGGAGGGCTATCTCGCCGTGATGAAGCAGTTGCAGGCGACCGCCACCGATGCGCGCACCCGCCAGGAACAGTTAGCCCGAGTGCAGCAGCAATTAGCTAGCGCGAAAAAACAACTAGCCGCATCCACAGCAGCTGAGGCCCAGCAGCAACAATTGCTAGATCAGCTACTGGTCCAAGCCCCGGCCAACGTCACCAGTGAGCAGTTGACCACAGCTAACACCTATCTGAAAGAAGCGCAACAGCTTATTCAAGATGGCGGGCACTTCAAGCAACAGCAAGAGGCAGTAGCTAAATTAGAAGCGGCCATCGAGGAACTGCAGCAGCAGCTCGGGCAGGCCGCCGCCCAAGTCGCGGTCGCAGAAGAAGCGGTAGCCGACAACGAGGGGGCTGTCTCCCAACTGGAGCAGAGCCTCACTGCTGCCCGGGAACAACACATGGCCGCACTGCTAGCCCAAAACCTCACCCCTGGGCAACCTTGCCCCGTGTGTGGCTCCCATGAGCATCCGGCCCCCAGTCCTAGTGGCACCGCAGCTAACGACCAGCTAGAGCAGATTGCAGCCGCCTTAGCTGCAGCGCGCGCTGGCTTAGCTCAGCGGCAAGCGAGCCACGCCACGGCTCAGGCCGCCCTCGCTGCCCACGAAGTAGGGCTACAACGGCAACGACTGGCCCTAGCCACGAGCAACGAGCAGCTGCAAATCTATACGGCGCGGGTAGAAGAACAGTTAAGCAAATTCCCGGCCGAGTGGGTGGGAAACAACGAGTGGTCAGCGATACCCAGCCTGGCACAAACTTATTTAACCGAGCTTAGCCAGCAATTCAGCCAACGGGCTGCTTGGCAAACAGAGCTAGAGACCAGCCAAGCCGCTTTAGCTGCAGCGGCTAACTTAACTCGCCAACAACAGCAGCAGGTGGAACTGCTGCTGCAGGCGCGCGCTAACCAGCAAACCGAGTTGGCACGGCTGGCAACGGGGCAGCAAGCGCTGCAAGCAGAGGCCGAGGGTAAGCAGGCTGAACTTGCTCGCCGCTTGGCCAGCCTGTCCGAGCCCGACTTGGCAACTGCTCGTAGTCGCTATCAAGAGCGCGATGCTCGTTTGGCAGAGCTGGAGCTGCTGCTCAAGCAACTACAGAGCGAAAAAGAAACATTGCTCCAGCAGATGCGGCAGCTGGAGCAGACAATGGGCCAGCTTAAGGAACAGCAGGCCGAGGCACGGGCCGATTACCGTCTGCATCAAGCCCAGCTGCAAGATTTACGACAGGAATTGCTCAAGCTCACTGCTGGTGCCAGAGCAGCAGACTTGCAGCAGGCCGCCCAACTCACCCTGGCTACATTGCGAGCCCAGGCGACTAGGGCCCAGGCAGCCTGGGAGGGGACGAAAGAGAAATTAGCTAGCGCCCAGCAGGATTTGAGCGCCGGGCAAGAGGCTAGCCGCCTGGCTAACACCGCTCGCGCGCAAGCAGAAGCCACCTTATTAGCGGCCCTAGAGCGCGAGCAGTTTGTCACCCGGCAAGCAGCAGAGGAAGCGCTCAGCTGGGCCGACCTGGCTGCTGAATGGCAGCAGACGATCAATAACCGTAAGAAGCAACTGGAGTTCTGGCAGAGGCGTCAGGCAGAGCTGGTGGAGCTGCAGGCCGGGTTGGCTATCAGTGATGCGGAGTGGCAAGAGCTGGCCTGGCAGGCGCAGGTGGCAGAAGAGCAGCACCTGCAGGCAGTGGAAGCGCTAGCCACGGCCCAGGCCAGTTTGGCCAACGTCGTAGAGCGTTACCAGCAGTGGGTGGAACTGGAGGAGGAACGGCAACAGCTCGCCCAGGAAAAAGACCTTCTAGGGGAGTTAGTCTCTTTACTGCGTGGCAATGCCTTAGTAGAATTCATGGCCGGAGAACACCTCGATGCCATTGCTGGCATTGCTAGCAGCTGGCTTGGCCTGTTAACTGGCCAGCGCTATGCCTTGGAAGTAGCTCCTGATGGGGGTTTCCTTATCCGGGATGATGGTAACGGGGGAGCCAAGCGACCAGTTGCTACTCTTTCGGGCGGGGAAACGTTTATTACCTCTTTAGCGTTAGCTCTAGCTCTTTCCTCGCAGATCCAGTTACGGGGTAAATATCGTTTGGAGTTCTTCTTCCTAGATGAAGGCTTTGGCAGCCTCGACCCGGATCTGCTGGAAGTGGTCATGAGCTGCTTGGAGCGTATGCAAGGGCAAGCCATGTCCATCGGGATCATTAGTCATGTGCCTGAGCTGCAAGAGCGGATCATGCGTCAAGTAGCGGTGACGCCAGCCCAACTAGGGGGGCAGGGCTCCCGCGTGCAGGTGACTACCGGCTAATCCTAAGCGCAAATTCCTGCGATTTCTTGCAGGTAAATATTCCTAACAAAGAGAAATATACAGGGAGGAAAGGAGGGAGGTCATGTCAGTTCCAGCATGGAAGTGGTTGTTGCAGGCACTAGATGATGAGCTATTAATTAGTTTCGCTAGAACACTGAAAGTGCGTGTTCCCGGATTTAGAGGCGGCAACTGGGATAAGAGTATTAAACTATTAAGGCCCCGCATAATCCAGAGTATGTTGGCACCCAAGCAGCTAATGAAATTAAGTGAAGTTGTTGCTACAGAAGTGCAGCAGGACCCGGAGCTATTAGCCCTGCAAGATTGCAGTGAACAGCAACTGCTAGAACAGGTTCCCCATCAGCTTGCGCCTACGCAAGTGTTGCTAGCGTTGCTTTCTAGCCCTGAGCCTGCTCTGGTGGAGCGAGGAGAATCGCTCTATCAGCATTGGGAGGATTCCGGCTTGTTGGCTACCTGGTTGGATGCCCGGGAACAAGCAGCCGCAGCAGCTCCTGAAGCAGATACTAGCCAAAAGACGGAGTTGGCCCATTGTCAGCAGCAGTTAAACGAGTTGGCAGCACAGTTAAAGAAAAGAGAGAGGAAAACACAAAAGCTGGCGGCAGAATTGGCAAAGCAGAAGACCAATCTCACTCGTGCCCAGAGGCGTTGGCAGCAGGAACGGAAGCAGTTAACTTCTCAGCTCTCTGGTCGGGAGAACGAGCTGAAAGCCAAAGATGCACAGCTGGTGGAACTGGAAGCTACTTTGCTCGAGCAGTCTCAACTGATTGCCCAGCTACAGGAGGAGGCCAGTTTTTCCAGTGCTGAGCCAGAAGACACCGGTTTGGGCGAGCAAGTACCAACCGGGTTGGCCAAGGTCGCCATAGTAGGCAACTTGAAACAGGACAACTTGCCGGTCAGCCAGTATGCCGACCTTACTCTACTGCATGTTGACCCGGATGATCTGCAGAGCGAGCAAACGCAAGAGCTACTTGGGACTGTTGATCAGGTTTGGTTATTGACGTATGCGACGCCGCTGCCCTTGCAGCGACGGTTGCGCCAATTGGTGCCTAGCACCGTATTATCTTGTTTCGATACCTATCAGGACTACATGCACAATTTAGGCCAGGGGGTGTAGCGTTTGTATAAAAAGTGGGATGTGGATTGTGTAGGTGTGCTGGCCGATGACGAGTATGTGTACTCGCGCACCGGTGGTAAAATGGCCGTATTTGTTAACAGACAAAACGTGGTGCAGTTTTCGATCCGTCTCAGTTCCGAAGCCCCGGCAAATTTCCCTAATGTAAAATTATTCACAGGTTATAGTACCGACCTAGAGCGTTATGGTTATGTAGAAGACTTCTTTGCTGATCCCCAAGAGCGGGCCCAGACGCTGAAAGAGTTTCTGCGGGATTCTCTGGTCATTTTTCGGCCCTACATTCGTGGTGAATATTACAATATTACTGACGTAAGGTTGGTGCATGTCCCGCTAGCCCATAGCGAAGAGACGGTTTATGTGCCGGTTCCTGTCTTCTGTGCTAGCCAGCATCAGCATCTCGTTGATTACCAAGAGTTTATGGATAAGTTGAGTAGCAATCAGTTCATTGGCAAAATCCCTCACATTTCAACTGAATCCACCGACACTCCCGCCTGTATCTTGTGGCGCGATGAGCAAGAGCTGACTTATAAGGTTGTCGGGGAGTTCGTGCGCCATCGTTATGGCTATGGCGGTTTTCAGTTCTGGCATAACCAACTGCGCGCTTTAGATTTCCGCCTGGAGTGGGAAAACGACTTCTTTGAAGTTCCTAATGACCCTACCTTAGCCTTTATGGGTTACGAAGCTTACCAAACAATGCACGACCTGTTGTTAATCCAGCCCCTTTACGCCGCGGCAGCCAGCAGCAGTCCCTTGTTGGATTCTCCGGCTAGGGTGATTGAACCAGCCCCAGCTAGTAGTCCCAACGCGGATGAAATGGAATTCATTCAACTGCTCTCTCAGACGGCCCGAGATCATGGCTTGCTCTACGATGAAGCCGACCTAATCAATTTCCATACGGCCATGAAAACGGGAGGGCTGATTATCCTGTCCGGCCTCAGCGGGACGGGCAAAACTAAGCTGGTGCAGGTCTATGGAAGAGCCCTGGGGATGGATGACGAACAGCTAAGCATCATTCCCGTGCGCCCTGCCTGGATTGACGATGCCGATCTGCTGGGTTATGTGGACTCAATGCATATGGTCTACCGCCCCGGCGATTCCGGTTTGGTTAATACCTTAATTCAGGCCGATGCCAACAAGGAGCGTCTTTACCTCATCTGTTTCGATGAGATGAATTTGGCCCGGGTAGAGCATTATTTCTCCCAGTTTCTCTCTGTATTAGAGATGGAACCCATGCGGCGCCGTCTGCGCCTCTATAACGATGAGCTCCTACCGCGCCTTTACAATTCAGCCCATTATCCGCCTTCTATTTCTATTGGAGAAAATGTACTGTTTGTCGGCACGGTAAACTTGGACGAATCGACCTATCACTTCTCCGATAAGCTACTGGACCGGGCTAACGTATTGAGCTTAAAAGTATTGCCCTTTGCTGATTTACGGGGCTTAGGGGAGGAGCGCAAGCGTAAACAAGATTTTCGCCATGAGTACTCGCTGGCAGAATACCGTTCATTTACTGCGGAAGTGCATGGGCTGCAGCTCAGTGAGCGGGAGGTGGCCCTGCTTAGTGGTATGCACCAGCTGCTGCAGCAAACGAGCGCCCATCTCGGCATCGGCTATCGCATCGTGCGCCAGATTAATGTTTTCTTGGCTAACTTGCCACCGAACGATGTGCTCAACCGGGGTGAAGCTTTAGATCGCCAGTTAGTGCAGCGGGTGTTCACTAAGTTGCGGGGCCCGGAAGAACAGTTGCGCTCTCTCGTCGGTGTTTACCACTCGGAGCGGCAAGGGGTAGTAGACAGCCCCCTGCTCGCCTTGCTAGATGAATATAATGACCTATCCCAGTTTAACGCGGCTAAAGATGTCTTGCAGCAAAAAGCAAAAGAGCTGAAGCTTTATGGCTATACAGTCTAGCATTCCCTTTCAGTTGGCCTTGATCTCTGGCCCGGAATGGAACCAAACGAGGCTACCCGTTACTCGCTTTTATGATCAGGCCCGTCTAGATGGTGTAATTGAGCCGGCGGTAGTGATTAAAGAGAATACGGAACTGGCGATCAGTTTCACTAGCGCTAACCCGCAAGCTCGCCTTTATATGGACGGCTTAGAAACGCTGCCGCAAGAGCGTTTAGCAGAAGATAGTAGCGGTAGGAGCTATTTATCGCCAGCTCCTCTGCCGATTCCTTTGTTCTCCTATATTGATTACCCCTTAATACCCGGCTATTACTGGCTGGAAGTTGTCTTGTCCGGGCAACACTATTTCACCCCCATGCTAGTAGAGCCCAAGCGGTTGACCCGGGCCCAGTGGGAGATCATGCGCAAAGAACTGAATAGCGAGCTCTATAAGTTGGCCCTTGACTTGATTCGGCAAAGCACTGGTGTCGGCGAAGACCGCCAGGGGGCCTTGCCTTTAGAGCTGTTGCACCGGTTTATTGTCATTAGGCGCCATTTCCCGTCCGTTATGGCTGCCCTCAATGACCTATTGAGCCGGGCCAACTACCAGGTGCGCAAGACCTATCGCTTACTACCCCTATACCGGGTGCGCGAATTCGACGATAGGGCGGCCCGCTCCCAACTGGCCCGGCCAGACCGGGGCGATCGTCTGGCCTCGCCAGTGCCGGAAGTGAATTATGACCTGCCAGAGAACCGCTGGGTGAAGCACATTTTGCGCGTGGTTTCGAAGTATCTGACTGATTTCTGTGCAGCCATTGCTACTCACAGCACCCATATTCGCCACCAGGTGGACGCTTTAGCTGATACGATAGAGCTTCCCGGGGTGGAGACAGGGAGGCGGGAGAAGCAAAAACTCCTGGCCGTGCTGCAGGACTACGAAGAAACCGCTGTCAAAATGGCTAAAGCCATTGAATTGTTGCGCCGGGCCCCCTGGTATACCCAGGTAGGCAATACCTTGCCCACCCATTATCCGCAGGCTCTAGCCAGCGATGCCCGTTATAATGCCCTTTATGGGCTCTACCGGGAGCTAAGGGCGGACGGGGTAGAAGTGGCCCTCGATGAGCAGTACACCTATCAGTGGAAAAGAACTGACCAATTGTATGAGCTCTGGTGTTTCATCAAGCTCTACCATGCCCTGGTTGATCCTAGTATCGGCTTTCAGCCCAAAAGTGGCTGGCTTTTTGATAACCCCTTGGCTAGCAGCACGATGCTCATCCCTGTATTCGAAGCGGGCGCGGGCATTATTCTGGAGCGCGAAACGGATAATGTCACCCTGCACCTAGTCTATGATGAGGAGCTACCGCGGCAGAGCCAAGATACCGACTTGGAGCGGTTGCCACTGTTCACTCGTGGTATTAACAACCGGCCTGATGGACGCCTGGACGTTTACTACAATAGTTATTACGCTGGTAGTATCATCTTCGAGTTTAAGTATCGTCCCTTGCATGGCTTTTGGGACACGAGTGCTATTATTAATGCCTTAAGGCCCAAGGCCATGAACCAGCTGATTTCCTATGCTAGTGATATTAGATCGCCCCATTTGCACACCCCCTACCTGGACCAGCGTTGGCGCCATGCCATTAGCCCGGTGCACGAAGTTTGGGCAGTATTCCCGGGCACGGCCAACGGCGGCTCCTATAATGAACTGCACGAAGACCACGGAGTGCGCCTAATTTCCTTAGCCCCTGATGAGAAGTTAGGCAGCTTTGTTGCTGCTTTAGCCAATGCCATCAACACCATTTTGGCCAAGGCAAAATAGGGAATGGTACAAGGAGATAGGCGTTGTGTAGCTAATAAGTATGTTAAGCTTACAGAAGAAAGGGTGCATAAGTTTGATCAAACGTATTGAGCAAATCGTAGACCAGTTGGAACCACAGCTAGTTGAGCAACGTCGTGACTTTCATAAATATGCCGAAGCTGGTTGGACAGAGTTCCGTACCGCGTCGCTGATCGCCCGCCGGTTGCACGATCTTGGCTTTGAAGTCAAGCTAGGGCGAGAGGTAGTGGCAGAGGCGGACCGTATGGGTTTGCCCGATGAGGACGCTCTTGAGCGGCATTACCAGAGAGCTGTTGCGCAAGGAGGCGACGCCGAGTTTTTGCCGGCGTTGCGCGGGGGATTCACCGGAGTCGTTGGTATTCTGCATTGCGGTGAAGGTCCAGTTATCGGCATGCGCTTTGATATCGACGCTGTCGATATGCTTGAATCCCAGGCACCAGATCATCGACCTGTTCAGGAAGGGTTTGTCTCGGTTAACCCTGAGGCCATGCACTCCTGCGGGCACGACGGGCATGCTACCATCGGCCTGGGCGTTGCCGCCACACTGGCCGAGCTTAAAGATGAGCTGCGGGGCACTATCAAGCTCGTCTTCCAGCCAGCAGAAGAGGGCGTGCGCGGTGCTAAGGCTATAGTCGGCTCGGGCATTCTTGATGACGTGCAGTATATGCTGGCATCGCACCTAGGCAGCGGCACTCCTACAGGGACTGTGGCGGGTGGACGGGGTAGCTTCTTAGCTACTTCTAAGTTTGATGCTTTTATTACTGGTGCGCCAGCCCACGCGGGCGGCAAGCCGGAAGGTGGCCATAACGCCCTTTTGGCGGCGGCCACAGCCGTGCAGAACCTCTATGCCATCCCGCGCCACAGCCAAGGGGCTACGCGCATCAACGTCGGTCGTCTTACCGCCGGTAGTGGTCGTAACGTTATTCCACCCAGTGCTCACTTAGCCATCGAAACTCGGGGCTTCACTAGTGAATTGGAAGAGCATATGTACAACTATGCTGTGCGTATTCTCGAAAACGCAGCGGCTATGCATGGTTGCACGGTAAAACTTAAAGCGATGGGCGGGGCTAAAAGCGGTGGCAGTGATCCCGAATTGGCCGAAAGAACCCGCAAGGTAGCTGAGCAGATTAGCGATTTCACCAATGTCAACCCTGGCCTGGCTGGCGGTGGTGGCAGTGAAGACTATACCTATATGATGGAAAGAGTACAAAAGAACGGCGGCCTAGCCACTTTTATCAGCGTCGGTGCCGATATCAACGGCGCCGGCCACCATACGGCCGAGTTCGATTTTGATGAGCGCGCCCTGCGTGGGGCAGTGAAGCTCTTTGTGGCTACTGCTTTTGACTTGATGCAAGCATAAGCATATAGCAGAAAACAGCCGCCCGGCTTCTACTGGGCGGCTGTATGCTGCTCATCGACTTCAATTAAATCCCTAAGTTGTTACTATCAGGTATGTTGCGAGACCACTGAAGGAAGTCGCTCGGGGTCCGGGAGAAGGTCGTTGGTCCTGCGAGAAGCGCATTGGGGCCTCTAATAAAGGGAGCTTAGACATCGACGGTTAAATGCGGCCAACTGTTTGAGCCCTGGCGAGTTTTGGCCGCATCAGGCGATGGCTAGGCTCCTACCTACAGTAACTAGGCCACACGCGCGCGAGCAGGACCACGATCTTTAACAGTCGTACGCTATTGAGCGATAATAGGGGGTAAATTGATGCTAATTAAGGTAGCCGAGATTCTACAGTTTCCCGGGTTAGCCGGATACCAGGTGCTCGCGGGCAAGAAAGGGCTGGAAAGGCAGATCAGCCAAGTTAACGTGGCCGACGTTCCCGATATCCATAAGTGGATTAAGGGCGGTGAATTTTTGATTACCACCGCTTTTTTCGCTAAAGATAACCCGCTGGAATTGGCCGATCTGATTCGCCGCATTGACCAGGCTGGAGCTTCCGCCTTGGGAATAAAACTGCAACGCTTTATTGACCATGTTCCGGACGCAGTGATTCAGGCCGCAGATGAATTAGATTTCCCCTTGATTGCTTTGCCACCTGAGGCGGCATTTGTAGACATTATTAACACCGTTCTCAGCAGCATCGTTAACCAGCAAGCGGCGCGGCTGGAGCTTTCTGAGCGGATCCATAGAGAATTCACCCAGCTAGTTTTGCTGGGCGGCGATAGCCAAGAGATAATCAATACGCTGGGCCGCATTACTGGCGAACGGGTTGTCTACGTGGATAGTTATTTCCACGATGGCGATTGTTATTACAGCGATGGCCAAGATAGCTCTTTTGCCCAGCAAGCCATTAAACATTTGCTGCAAAACTATGCCCATGAGCCAGTAACCTTCGACCAAACCACCTATGGCTATATCTTCATGCCCGAGCGCTTACCGACGGAGGAACTGGAAGACACTTTAAGGATAGCGTTGGAACACGCCAGCACTGTCTTGAAATTGAGCATTCAAAAGAAGATTGGCACTTTAGAGGTTGAATCAAGGTATCGCGATCTGCTGTTACAGGACCTAATCTATGATAACGTTCGCTCCCAAGAAGAGTTAGCGAAGCGTGCCGCCAGCTTCGGCTGGACCTTCCTGGAGGGAATGGTGGTTATGATTTTGGATATCGATGACTTCAAGAGGCGGTATCTGGAGCTGGACGACCAGGTGCAGGGGGAGCCTTTAGAGCAGCAGCGGCGGCGCTTGGTGCAGGTAGCGCACAAGGTGATGCTGCAGTATTTTCAGCAGGTGTATTACACCAGTTTTAGCGATAACATCGTGTTGCTGCTACCAATTCGGCCCGGGCAGGAGCCAGGCGAGTTTTTGCGGGAGGTGCGCACGGCAGCCGAAGATGTACGGAAAATCACGCCCGACGTGGTGGGTTTTACCGTGACTATCGGCATCGGCCGTTACAAACCGGATGTGCTAGCGGTGCACGAAAGCTACCAGGAAGCAAAAGAAGCAGTGAGGCTGGGGCGACTTATCCATCGCCAGGACCATACAGTCTTCTTTGACGAGCTAGGCGCTTATCGCCTACTTGTTCCAATCTATCAGAGTAAAGAAGCCGATGAGTTTGTGGAGGCGACGCTAGGTAAGCTGCTGCAACATGATCAGCAGCATGGCACTGAATTAGTAGCAACTCTGGAAGCCGTAGTCGCGGCTGACTGGAATTTGCGGGCAGCTTCGGAGGGACTGTTCGTTCATTACAACACCATGAAAAACAGAATGTCGCGGATTAACGAGCTATTAGGCTTGCCGCAAAACCAGGCAGACCATAAATTGCGCATTGCTTTGGCCCTACGCCTGAGGCAGATGGGAAGCTAAGTGGCTGTCCCAATAGTACAGGCCTACGCCTATTTTTTT
>CALNBW010000106.1 GCA_937874815.1 uncultured Bacillota bacterium
AACCACCCGTGTTGCCCAGCTGAAGGTGTTGGGCATTGAACTGCAGGTAGAAGTGGCAGAACGGGCGGCGCGCAGTATGCAGTTCAACGGCTTGCAGGATACAATCCAGGTCCAGCAGGGGGATTTGCGGCAGATAGAGCAACTCCTGCCCGGGTACCGGGCTAATCTGGTTACCTGTAACCCTCCTTATTTACCCCTGGGTGAGGGACAAGTATCACTTAGTGACCAACAGGCAATAGCTCGGCATGAAATTAGCTGCCAGCTACAGGATGTTGTTAGGGCAGCGGCCTACTTGCTGGGGACTGGGGGGCGTTTTGCTCTAGTGCATAGACCACAAAGGCTGCCTGAAATATTCTTCTGGCTCAATCAATATCGGTTAGAACCGAAGCGTTTGCAGTTTGTTCATCCGCGAGCCGGCGCTGAGTCCAACATGGTGCTGATTGAAAGCATCAGAGATGGTCGCCCCGGCCTGAAAGTCCTGCCTCCCTTGTTTGTCTATGATGGGGATGCATATACTCCAGAAGTTAGGGCCCTCTATTTTAGGGAAGGAGTGTAGTTAAGTGGCAGGAAAACTATGTTTTTGTGCTACGCCTATTGGCAACTTGGGTGATATCACCTTGCGTGTGTTAGAGGTGTTGCGGGAAGCCGATTTAATCGTAGCCGAAGACACTAGGCATACGCTGAAACTCTTAAACCACTTCGATATCCATAAACCCCTACTGAGCTGCCATGAACATAATGAGGCTGCCCGCGTCGATGAAATTCTGCAACGGGTAGCAGCCGGCGAATTGGTGGCAGTAGTTAGTGATGCGGGCATGCCCGGTATCTCCGATCCGGGGGCCCAGCTAATTGCTGGCGCAATCGCCCAGCAACTGCCTTTGACGGTGTTGCCCGGAGCCTCGGCCGTCCTTACCGGCTTGATCCTGAGCGGCCTACCGGCTCAGCAATTTACCTTCCTGGGATTCCCCCCGCGGCGTCAAAAAGAACGCCAAGCTTGGTTGCAAGGTTTTGCAGACCTGCCCTTGACTCTCATTTTTTACGAGGCCCCCCACCGTTTAGCCAGCTTATTGGCGGACATGCTGGCGGTCTATGGGGCGCGCTCTGCAGCCCTGGTGCGGGAGATTAGCAAGCAGTATGAAGAGGTTGAACGGGGCACCATCGAGGAGTTAGCTCAGCTTTACGCTAGTAAAACAGCACGCGGCGAATATGTAGTAGTTGTGGAAGGTGCCTCCCAGTCGGAACCAGAGGCGCTGCCTATTGCAGATGCAGTTGAGCGCGTGCAGCAGTTAGTAGCTGCTGGCCGGGGGCCGAGCCAGGCCATCAAAGAGGTCAGCGCCGAATTTGGGCTCTCGCGCCGCGAAGTGTACAACAGCTACCACCAGTCTGCCGAGCCAACTGACCCAACCCAGGAGGGGTGCTGATAAAGGTCGTGGTCCTGCTCTAGCGCGTGTGGCCTAGCACTGTAGGTAGGTGCTTAGCCATCGACATGTGCTCTCACTATATCTCCGATATAGTTGCCGCACTAATTAGGGAGGCGAAT
>CALNBW010000107.1 GCA_937874815.1 uncultured Bacillota bacterium
GCTGCGGGGTACTTGCTGTAAGCACGATTGGAGCCTGCTCCTGTGCTCTAAGTAAGTACCCCGTAGCCCTTCTTAGCTGCGGCAGCCCCTGTTTTTTTGAGCTTATTTCCGGCACAATTTAACTAGCCGCGTTTGGTTAGCATATAGTATAGCTACAGCATTACTTAAGGGGTGATGTCCCCATGTCGTGTCAGCCAATTGGCCTCTTCGATTCAGGAGTAGGGGGGCTGAGTGTTCTTCTGGAGTTGGAGCGTCAGTTGCCAACTGAAAATATCATCTATTTTGCTGATACTCTGCATATGCCTTATGGTCCGCGTTCTCCCGAGCAATTGCGCCAATATGTGTTTGCTATCTTGCAGTTTTTACAGGAGCAGAATGTGAAGCTGGTGATCATGGCCTGCAACACTTCCTCTGCCGTCGTATTACCTTTTGCGCAGGAAAAATTCCCGCTACCAATGATAGGCATGATTGAACCTGTGGTGCAGCAGTTAGCCCTAAGTCCCGTGAGGCGTTTGGGTGTTATGGCCACAGAAGCTACTGTGCAAAGCGGCACCTATAGCAGGGAACTGAAAAAAGCCGGTTTTACGGGAGAGGTTTATTGCCAACCATGCCCAGAGTTAGCGGCCTTGGTCGAAATGGGCGTGGGCAACAGCCGGCTTGCCTCTGTGTTGCAGGAGTGTTCGCAGCCATTGATACAGGCGCAGGTGGAGCAAGTAGTGTTAGGCTGCACCCATTATCCTTTCGCTAGCAAGGCGCTTAGCACAGCCTTGGGGAACGATATTCTGTTGTTAGATCCTGCCACCTATGTGGTGGCGGAGGCGAAGCATTTCTTAGAGCGAAAACAGTTGTTGCGTAACGAATTGACGGCAGCTCAACACCTGGCCTATGTTAGCGGCAGCCTACCTGCTTTTGAGCAGCGGGCAGAGCAGTTGTTAGGACGCTCGCTTAAGGCCCAGCCCGTAGGTTTTAGCGCAGAACAGGCTAATTATCACTTGTTAAGCTAGGTAGAAGCCCCTTCTTATTAGCATGTGGCAAACGGTACAGGCATAAGTTGTACCACAGGAAGGCTACTCCTGTTGTCATAAGTGCTAGATAAGGAGGGGTTCTGTCGTGCAGGTGAGGTTTAGATCATTGGCGTTAGCGTTGCTAGTTATCTTGACATTATCGGGTTGCTCGTTGTTTTTGCCAGTTGTAGACAAACAGCCACCCGCAGTCTCGGATGCTCTGCCGGGATATACAACTGGTTATTTCATGCCCCTGGTTATCCCTACAACGGGAGAGGGTGTAGGTCTGCGTACGGTTTATCTACTCGACCACGCCAATCGTTACTTGGTACCGTATGTTCTAGGGATTAACAAAACTGAAGGGATTGCCCGAGAAGTATTACAGCGGCTAGTTGATAGCCCCGAGAACGCTACCCTTTTGGTGGGGACCGAGTTCAACCTACCTTTCCCCACTGCAACTACTATCTTGGGTATGACCATTCGCGACCAGCTAGCCATTGTCGACCTTAGCAGCGAGTTTCTGAACTTCAAAAATGCTACCCACGAACGTCTGGCCATAGACTCCCTGCTCTACACGCTTACTGAGTTCAGCAATGTTGACCGGGTTGAGTTGCGCGTAGAGGGCAAGACAGTCACTACGTTACCGAGTGGTTTGGCGTTGCCAA
>CALNBW010000108.1 GCA_937874815.1 uncultured Bacillota bacterium
CATGTTCTTCCCCCCTTTGGAAAAGGTAGTGAAACCTTATTTGTACTGGGAGTATTGCTCGCGAATGGAGCTAACTTCGGAGATGATCTCGTCAACGTCGAGAACCATTTCCATCATGCTAATTTGCTCATCCCAGATTGCTTCGTCAACTTGATCTTTCAGGTCGAAAATGTGGTACACTGCGAGTCCCAACGAGACTCCTGCCAAAGGACCGGCGAAAGTCGGGTCGCCAGCAGTTACGGTTTCGGCTGCTAAACCAGCAGCTTCTGCTTCTGCACCGCCGAGAATAACTACTACGTTCTCAGCACCGTATTTCTCTACTAGCTCCTTAATCCGACGTTGATTCTCCAAGTCCATGGCGCCAGCGGCCGTTCAGACAAAGCACTCGGTTGTACTGAAGACTACTTCGGCGCCTAGGGGCTTAACACACTCTTCAATCGCGGGGCCCGGAACGCCGTCGCGATCGCCAAGAATTGCTACCTTCTTGCCTTTTAGCATCTGTGCACTTCCTTTCACTTTATTTTGTTTCCTTTTGCGGAAAAACAGGGGTTTAGAGCATGCGAGCTCCCATTTTATTGAAGCCCAGTTCGTTCGTGGCACCAGTGATAATCTGGATTTCTGCCATGATCGAGCCATCTGGCCGCAAGCTACCTGAGAAACCACCCGCAATGACATCAACAACGCCGGCACTGGCATCGCCGATAATCTTCTTCATTGGGGGTAGTACGATAATCTCGTTGGCGTTACCAGCGGTCACAACGGCATTCGCTAGCGGGTTAGAGTCGGCTAACGACTGGGAAGCGCCATCGCGCCCAGCATATTCGTCGGTGACACACACGGTCTTGATGCCCCGCTTCTCGAGTTTGGTGCAGTTCATGATGAGATCAGCATCGGGGTTGCCGAAGCCTTCTTCAGAAATGATAGCACCGTCTACACCGAGCCACTCAACGAGTTTGGCGGTGTAGTTGGAGGAGCGTTCTTTATCGGCGAGAGTAACGTTTTCGTTGGTAACAATGACGCCGATGAAGTTGAAATCCTTGCCATGCCTTGCGAGCATGTCGTGGATTACAGGGCTGTTAAGGTGATGATATGTTGTGTTCTTATCGCAAGCAGAGACACAGTTACCGCTAACGATAGCGCCATCCATAACCTCTGTTGGATAAAGGATAGTGGGCAGAATTTGCTTGACGTCTACACCATAGAGATAGGTGTCATGCAATAAGCCCTGGCTCTGCAGCATGTACACGTAAGCTACCTTGGGTAGATTAGGATACTGCTGGAGTGCCTCCTGTAGCGGTGGGCAGTCATACTCGATGACTTCGTCTGGAGTCACGTTGCGGCCAGCTTCGCCTAAGTAAGCGGCTGCCTTAAGACCCATGAGACGCAGTGCAGCTTCGTGCCCGTGTCGCTCTAAACCCTCTACGGGGTTAGCGGTAATGACAACGTTATTGGTTTGAGAGAAAGGTGTAA
>CALNBW010000109.1 GCA_937874815.1 uncultured Bacillota bacterium
AATTCATTCAAGATACCCCTTATTCCCCGTTCCCCCAGGTGCAATATACGGAGAGGCCCGATAGGGTTTCCGCTGCTCTGCTGGAAGGGCGGGTCGCCATTGTGACTGATGGTAGCCCCAATGCCCTCATAGCGCCGGCTACACTCAGCAATTTTCTGCCGGCCCCCGAGGACTACTATGAGCGTTGGATTCTCATGACCGCCATCCGCATTGTGCGTACTGCCAGCTTGCTTAATTCCATACTATTACCGTCCCTTTATATCGCCTTTCTTAATTTTCACCAGGAGATTATTCCAAGCCGACTGGCGCTCGCCATTGCGGGAGCCCGCGCAGGCGTACCCTTTTCTGCCGTCGTTGAAGCTTTCCTCATGGAGTTTACCTTTGAGCTGCTGCGCGAAGCTGGCATCCGTTTACCGGCACCAATTGCGTCCACCATCGGCATCGTAGGCGGTATTATCATCGGTCAGGCCGCCGTTAGCGCTGGACTGGTTAGCCCGGTGATGGTGATTATCGTGGCCTTGACCGCCATCGGTTCTTTTGCTGTGCCTAGCTTCAACGTGGCCTTATCCATCCGCATTCTGCGTTTCCCGCTGATGATCCTAGCAGCCATGTTCGGTCTGTACGGCATTACTGCGGGGGGCATTCTCATCATGCTGCACTTGGTTACTTTGAAATCCTTCGGTGTGCCTTATCTGTCGCCTGTGGCACCACTTACCCTCAGCGGGCTCACAGACACCATCGTGCGTGCTCCCCTATGGCAGCATCGCATACGCCCGCAGATGTATCGACCCCGCAACCGATATCGCAGTGTGCCTGACCCCAGCTACTATCAGAACAAAAAGGTGATGCATGAAGATGGCTTCGAGGTCGCACCACTGCGTGATGAAGGGGAGAAAGAAGGTAGCCACTCTTGAGCCAGCAAAAAATCACTGCGCGCCAGGCGTTCTTGATCATTGTTACCGTCGTCAGCACCTCTGTATTGCAGCCTAATTTCCGCGGCTTCCTCCGTTGGGCTGGTAATGGTGCCTGGCTGCCTCTCATTTTGGCCACAGGCTTCGGCATCGTCTTTGTGTGGTTAGTGCTAAGCTTGGCCGAGCGCTTCCCCAAGCAGAGCGTAGCAGAATACGCCCCGCGAGTCCTGAGCCCCTTTTTAGGGTATCCTTTAGTTCTACTTTTGGTAACGCTATCCTTTTTGCGAGGGGCATTTGCGCTGCGCAACGTTTCCGAGTTTTTCGTGGCCGCTATTTTGCCAGAGACCCCCATCAGCGCGGTTATCATCACGATGCTCATTCTTGTTGCATGTGCCATCTGGTCTAACCTGGAGGGGATTAGCCGTTTCAATGAACTAGCCATGCCCATTATTCTTCTCTCCTTTCTCTTGGTACTGCTGGGCACCCAAAGGCTCAATGCGTGGTATTTGTTACCGGCAATGAATCGAGGCTTTAGGGGGCTAGTACCTGTGTTTCGCAGTGCGGGGTCAGATTTAGCAATCGTCTCCTACATGTTGTTCATTTATCCCTTTCTGGTCGACCCGCAAAATGCTAGCCGCTTAGGTCGAAGCTATATAGCCAAAGCTGGGCTCTTATTGCTGCTTATCTACATGAACACCCTTTTATTCCTGGGCTCTTCCATGGGCGCGACTTTCACCTGGCCCTATCTAGTGGTAACCGAGAACATTTCGCTAGTATCAAGAGGTGAAGCTCTATTCATCGTGGTCTGGACACTGGCCGCCTTCTTAAAAATTAGCTTCTGTTTGTACATTGCTGCGCTAGGCTTGAGCCAACTGATCCCGCGGCTACCATTAAGATGGGCGGGCTTAGTTTTACTCCCCTTAGCTAGCTACGTTGCGCTAAGACCGGGCGATTTGCCCAGTGCTATTGCTGCCTATGCAGCCTATAACCAAACGGGTCTGTATGCAGAGCTCGGCATTACCACCATCATTTTAACTGTTGCAATCTTACGGAAGATGGGAGGCGGTTCGCGTGAACAAAGTTCCGATTAGGATCGCCAGCGTGCTACTGCTCGCCAGCTTGCTTTTGACTGGTTGCTGGAGTAAACGAGAAATTGAAAGCCTAGGGTTTGCTACCATCGTCGCCCTAGATAAGGTAGAAGAGCAGATTGAGCTGAGTGCTCAGTTTGCTATTACCGCCGCGCTAGGTGAAGGTGGAACGGAGGGAACAGGTAAAGGCGGTGGTTCGGAAGCCCCAGTATGGACAGTCAGTTATAAAGCGACTGACCTAGCTAGCGCTATCGAAAACATGCGAACCTTCGTTGGAAAATATCCTTTCTGGGGCCATACTAGGGTGTTGGTTATTGGAGAGGAACTGGCACGTAGCGGTATTGCCCCTGTGCTAGATTACATCATGCGCAGTCGGGATTTCCGCTTTTCTACGTGGGTAATGGTCAGCGAGGGGCCCGCAAAAGAGCTATTGCAAGTCACCCCCAAATTAAGCAAACTGCCAGCAGAATTGGTGGCGGAGCTAAACCTAATTGCCCGGGAGACTTCTGTTAGTGCACCTCGGACACTACTCGACTTGTTGCAGTTATTGGTTGAGGAGCAAGGCAGCGAACCGATCTTGCCCATGCTGGTCAAACACGAGGCGCCTACGCAGCAGAGCAAAGGAACCGAGGGGCAGGGACAGGGGCAGCGGGGACAAGGGCAAGGACAAGGACAGCAGGAACAGGCGGACAACAAAGCCGAGAGCCTAGCCATGGTAGGACTGGCAGCCTTTCAGGGGGACAAAATGGTCGGCAAACTGGATGCGGCTGAAAGTAGGGCGGTGCTCTGGTTACGGGGAGAAAGCAGACGCGGCAATTTGGTGGTAGAAGTGCCAGGCCGGGGCTATTTCGTGCAGGGCCAGATATACGGGAGGAGAACTCTAAAAATCACCCAAGAAGACGGCGATCTCAAAGCTAAGATCACTATCTACCAGGATGGGGATCTCATTGAACATAACCTGGACCAGTTTGAGTTGAACGAGGCTGCTATCAAGGAACTGGACGGGCTACTCACTGCTCGTATTCAGGCCGATGTAGAGGCCACTCTCTGGAAAATCCAAAAGGAATTAAAGACAGATATTATTGGTATTGGCGAACGCGCCTATAGGCTGTACCCCCAGCTTTTCCAGAGCCTAAACTGGCAAGAATACTACCCGACCATGCCCATAGAGGT
>CALNBW010000110.1 GCA_937874815.1 uncultured Bacillota bacterium
AACTAGCGGGATTGCCGATACGAATGGCTGTGGCAATCGTCTCTGGTTCACGTATCGGCTCGCCCCGCGTAATGGCGGCCGCCCCCCAAGCCTCAACCCCCAGCATGCGGGGCCGGGGCAAGTCCACCTCGCGCTCTGACGCTGCGCAGAACCCCGTCCAATAGGCAGTGATGTTGCCCGCATTCCCAACAGGTAAAGCCAGGCAATCGGGTACCTGGCCTAGCTGCTCAATAATCTCCCAAGCTGCTGTTTGCTGCCCCTGCACCCGATAGGGGTTCACCGAGTTGACTAGCACCAAGGGGTATTCTTCCGCAATTTCCCGGGCAATGGCTAAAGCCTGATCAAAATTGCCCTGGATGGAGATCACCTTGGCCCCATAGTGCAAGGCCTGAGCTAGTTTGCCAAGAGCTATTTTCCCCTCGGGGATAAGTACAATACAGTCTAGACCAGCGCGGGCTGCGTAAGCTGCAGCCGAAGCGGAGGTATTACCAGTCGAGGCGCAGATGACAGCCCTGGCACCAGCCTCTTTCGCCTTGCTTACGGCCAAGGTCATGCCCCTATCTTTAAACGAACCCGTCGGGTTGGCCCCCTCATACTTGGCGTACAAGGTCAGCCCCGGTAACTGCTGCTCAAACCAAGGGAGCGGCAAGAGCGGTGTATTGCCTTCATGTAAAGTCACTACCGGCGTCTTTTCGCTCACCGGCAGACGGTCAGCATAGCGGCGGATCAACCCCGGCCACCCGCTGCATATCTTATTGTCATTCAATTGTCTAAGCATTGCTCATCTTCTCCTTGCTAGCGCGCCCTCCCTTAATTATTTTACTTGTATCAACCACAGGATAAACCAAAAGATAATCCGTTCCGCCCTCATGCAGCAACTTGAGCTTAATGGGTTTTTCTGCGCAGGCTAGCACGGCATCTAAGTCGCCTGCTGTTTCCGAGTACCAAAAGGATAGACCTTGGTGGTCATAAACGACTCCACTGGTAGGTTGCCGCCGTCCACCGGGCTCATGATCAGGCAAAGTCGCATCACGCGGGTACATGTCATACTTGGTGCGAAACACCTGCGCTAGTAGCATTGAGTAACGCGTATTGATGCCTACGGGAGGCAACCAGGGAGAATTCGCAGCTAAACGCTCCTGCGTCTCTTGCCCCAGCTCACCAATCCAGTTGAAATCTCGCAATGGCTCCCTACCGATATTGTAAATCTCGAGGTGTAGTTGACCCGTGAGAAACGATTTGTCAGGGGCGTATTCATCTCTGTAATCTGCCAACGACAAGGTAATCACAGCCGTAGCAGCATACTGCTGACTATCCTCTACTGCAACGTAACCATCTTCTGGAAAGCGGGTTAATGCCCGATTATGCCGCACGCTAATCTGACTCGGAGAGAAGTAAATGACGAGCAGCAACAACACGAAACTGATGCCGACGATTATGTCAGCCTTGTGCCTGGCGCAGAACGACCTTTCCTCCATCATCCCTACCTCCTTCCCACTATCCTATGCCCAGCCATCGCTATTGGATGCGCCTCCCCGCAAGTTGGCCTCTTTACACCAATTCGCCTGTAGCTACTAGAACAACCTTACCGCCAACCCGAATGTCGATGCGTCGGCCGGTATCCTCTGCCCGCAATAGTAGAAGCGACTCACGGTTAATTTCATACCCTTGCTCCACGCGCACATCCACCCGGGGCAAGCCAAAGTAGCGCTGCTTAGCTAGGTAGCCAGCGAGACAGCCGTTGGCACTGCCGGTGGCGGGGTCTTCCGGGATGCCCAGGTAATCGGTAAAGACGCGCACATTGAGATCATTCTCGGGCCCATAGGTTTCTGGGGCGAAAACAAGTATATTTTTAGCTGCCGTATGCTCCAAGAGCTCGAGTAGCGCTTTGGTATTGGCGCGGCATGCTTTAACGGCGGCCAAATCACGCAGGGGCACGATCACAAAAGGCAACCCAGTGGAGACTTCCTGGCAAGGGAAATGCGAGTCAATCTGGTCTGGATCAAGCCCCAAAACAGCTGCCACTGCAGCCGCTTCGAACACGGGCCCGAACTGGGGCTCCAGCTGCTGCATCCACAGCTCTCGCGGTTGTCCGTTTTCGTATGTAAAGTCGACTACAATCTGCCCCACCTGGTAATTGAGCACCACCTGCGGCACCGGTTGTTTGATTACTTCCTGCTGGATCAGCCAGGCGGTGCCTAGGGTCGGATGACCAGCAAAAGGGATTTCTTCGCCCGGGGTAAAAATTGCTTCACCGGTCAAATCAGCCGCATCGCGGATTACAGCTAGCTGGTTCCCAGCATACTTCTTCTCTGCAAACACGTCCAGAATATAAAACCTGCGCTGCATCTACATCATCCTTTCTCCACGCCCTGCCCTTAGCCAGGCAGTCGGCCTCGCTATCAATTTCGGCCAATAGCTCTGCTTTCCTCCTTCCACGAGAAAACCTCCCGGCACCGTCTACCATGAGGCTTCATAACATGGAGAGTGAGGGAGGTGGTAGGCAAGATGCTCGTGATTACCGAATACATAGAGCCAGGCGCGCTGG
>CALNBW010000111.1 GCA_937874815.1 uncultured Bacillota bacterium
TCGCCTGAAGCGGCCAAAACTCGCCTAAGCTCAAACAGTTGGCCGCTTTTAACCGCCGATGTCTAAGCACCTTTCATTGGAGGCCCCAATGCGCTTTACGCAGGACCAACGACCTTCTACTGGACTCTGAGGCCCTTCTTCAGTGGTTTCCGACCGTCCCCGTGGTTGGTCCCCGTGGTTGGTAGAGGAGGTGTGTAAGTTGGAGCGGTTTAAGAAGCAAGTAGAGTTTCTAATTGAGATAGACAAGCTAAAGCATGTCTTTAGGAAGACAAAGCTATTCAACGGCTCTCGTTATGAAAATGATGCTGAACATGCTTGGCACCTAGGCCTAATGGCTATGGTGTTAAGCGAGCATGCTAACGAAGCAGTCGATGTTGCCAAGGTAATCAAGATGGTATTGATCCACGATATTGTAGAAATTGATGCTGGAGACGTAATTGTATATGATCAGCAAAACAGGGCGCTGGCACAGGAAAAAGAAAGTGCTGCTGCGGAGAGGATATTTGGCATATTGCCAGACGATCAGAAAGAAGAGTTCGTTAGCCTGTGGAGGGAGTTTGAAGCCAGAGAAACGCCAGAGGCTAAATTTGCTGCCGCGATCGACCGGTTTGAGCCGATATTGCAGAACCATTTGACCGATTATCATGCCTGGAAGGTCTATGGCGTCTCCTCTGATATGTTGCAGGACAATAATCGTCACATTAGAGATGGCTCAGAGGCAATCTGGGATGCTGTGCAGGATATCTTTGCCGATGCAGTGAATAAAGGTGCCGTGGACCGGGGGGACGGACACTTGAACCAGGGAAAAACTGGGGGGCCAAAGTCATAGCAGCTAGTAGCGAGGTGGAATAGATGGAGATCTGGGATATTTACGACATAAACCGCATCAGAACGGGGGGCACGATTGAGCGCGGAAGCGAGTTTAGGGATAACGAGTTTCATGTTGTCGTGCATGTTTGTGTATTTAGCCCTGATGGTAAAATGATAATTCAACAGAGACAATCCTTCAAAGAGGGTTGGCCCGGTTTATGGGATGTCTCCGCCGGCGGCAGCGCACTCGCGGGGGAGACCAGCCAAGAAGCAGCGGCACGAGAGGTTTTCGAAGAGATTGGATATAGGGCCGATCTCTCTAACCAGCGGCCATTTTTCACGGTCAACTTCGAGACAGGCTTTAATGACTTTTATCTTGTTGAAGACACTGTGGATATCTCTCAGCTAGTGTTACAAAATGAGGAAGTACAAGCTGTGAAATGGGCTTCCAAAGAAGAAATATTGCAGATGATCAAAGCGGAAGAGTTTGTACCATATCATTATGGCCTTATCGACATCATGTTTAGCATGCTGCATCACCGTGGGGCTCTGCGCTTATAGTGTAGAATAACAAGCTCTGCCGCTAAGGGGGGGATAATATGATTAAGGTTCTGGAAAAGCAAGCGCTAGATGAGGCGGTGGATTTCGCCTGGAAGTTATGTGATAAGATGGAAACTAGGAGCTATACTCTATTTGAGAACAGGGAGGCTATGGAGCACAAGTTCCAGTGGAGTCTAGAGCAGGATGAAGGGGAATTAATCGCCTGCTATCATGATAACGTTCTCAAAGGGGTCGCAAGCTATTTCCTGATTCCGCGGGATAGTTATGCTCAAACTACAGGATTCTACGTCCACGATGAACATGCCGCTCATGAGATACTAGATTTCTTAGAGCATAAGCTGGCGCAGTATAGCATGCACATTGGCATTCCTGCTGAAAACACCATGGCTGCGTCTGCGCTAGAATCCCGTGGGTACTCAGTTGAGGAGCGGAGTTATGACATGCGGTGCGACATGCAGGATTTCAACCCAGCTTCGCCAAAGCATAACATCGTTAGAGTGGATGAGGACCTATTCCCCCAATACGCGGAGTTTCATGACAGGCATTTCCGCGACTTTTACTGGAACTCTGCGAGGTTAGCTGAGCAGCTAGAGGATTGGTACATTTTTGTCGCGCTGGAGGGCAGCCAAATTACGGGGAGTATATTTTGCAGGCTCAGCGGGAGCGAAGACGGAGAAATATTCGGTGCGTATGCAACTACCCCTGAAATGGCAACAGGCTTAATAACGTCGGCTATGTCGCAACTGCTGGAAGTCTGTCCATCAATCGCCCGGGTTGTCTATTTCACAGAAGAACACGAACGGGTTGAAAGAGAAGCTGCAAGGGCTCTGGGCTTTGTTGAATACAGCCAGTACCGGTTATGGAAGAAGGATCTTTCCTGCAAAAATTAGAGCCTGCGTGGACCGGGGGGACGACCGGGGGGACGTACACTTGTGTCAGGGAAAAACTGGGGCTCAGGGGGGAGGGAGGACCAGCATGAGCACTCTAACTGAAGAAGATATTAAGTTTCGTTATGTTACGCCCGCAATCGAGAGGGCCTCTTGGGAAAAAAGCCAGATTTTCATGGAGTATTTTTTCACTGATGGTCAGGTCATTGTCCGCGGCAAAACAGTACACCGCGGCAGAAGAAAAAAGGCTGATTATCTTCTGGTGCACACAGCGGCTCAGATCCCCTTGGCTATCGTCGAGGCAAAAGATGCTACTTACAGTGTTGGCTCAGGGCTACAACAGGCCATGGAATACGCCCAGATCCTTGATGTGCCGTTTGCTTATTCCTCTAATGGACAGGGCTTTATTGAGCACGACTTCTTTACAGGTAAAGAACGCGAAATCGGTATGAACGAATTTCCCACATGCGATGAACTTTGGTCGCGTTATCTACGGGGCAAGGGATTAACCTCCGCCCAGGAAACCGTTATCAAGGAACCCTATCATTTTGATGCCTTCACCAAGAAGCGCCCGCGCTATTACCAACGCGTTGCGATCGACCGCGCTGTGGAGGCAATTGCCAAAGGCCAAGAGCGAGTGCTACTGGTGATGG
>CALNBW010000112.1 GCA_937874815.1 uncultured Bacillota bacterium
CCAAAGTCGTCAACTTAACGCGGATCCACGCCCGCAATGTGACCCGCCAACGGGAAGATTGGGTTTATAGCCTCATCCTGCTAGTCACCATGTTCATCTACGCTGGCTTCCGCGCCTACGTAGAAATTAACCCAACCAACGCAACAGCAGCTGCCAACTACGCGCTCATCTACAACTACATTCTTTCACCACTTTCCTCCGGTATCTGGGCCTGTTTAGCTTTCTACGTGGCCTCGGCCTCGTATCGTGCTTTCCGTGCCAGAAGCCTAGAGGCTACCATTCTCCTGATTTCGGCAGTGGTAGTAATGCTAGGAGCCGCACCAATAGGAGCCCAAATTTGGAGCAAGTTCCCGAAAATTCAACGCTGGCTGCTCAACGTACCGAACATGACCGGCCAACGCGGCATTGTCATTGGCGCTGCTATTGGCAGCTTTGTTACAGCGCTACGAGTTCTCCTCGGTATTGAACGTGGACACCTGGGCGGGACGCAATAAGCCCGCGCTACTTAGAAAGGAGGTGCCTGAAGTATGAACTGGATAGACAAGATGCAATCAATTGACCGCCGCATCATCTACATATTGCTGTTGGTTGTCTGCATCGTTCCGCTCGTAAAACCGATCGGTATTCCGCTACAAATAAGCCCGATGACGCGAGACGTCTATAACATCATTGAAGAGCTAGACCCAGCCCAAGACATCGTGCTACTCTCCTTCGACTACGGGCCCGGCGCCGGACTAGATGCTCACGTTGTGCCGGTAGCAGTAGTTGAGCACTTGGCTCAGCGCGGTATCAAATGGGTGAGCGTCAGCTTTAGCACGGAAGGCCCCATGATGGCCGATATCTTGATCAAAGATCTGGAAAGCCGGGGCTTTGAGTATGGCAAGGATTTTGCCAACCTGGGCTATTTGGCTGGAGAGGAAAACGCCATCCGCCTTTTTGCCCTCGACTGCCTCACCATCTCCAGTGATGTTCGTGGCAACAAAACCTCGGATCTGCCAGTTATGCAAGGTATCAAGACCGTGAAAGACTTTTCCTTCGTGCATCAATTTACCTCAGACGACCCGGCGAAATGGATCCGCCAAGTTGTTGACCCCATGGGTATTCGCTTTGCAGTTGGCATTGTCACCGTCAGCGTGCCTTCTGCTATGCCCTATTACAATTCGGGCCAGCTCAAAGGCCTCTTGGGTGGGCTACGGGCAGCGGCCGAGTATGAAACCCTAATCGAGAAGCCGGGCCGACCGGTGGCCATGATGGACGCCCAATCAATGGCCCACCTGCTAATAATCGGGTTCATCGCCCTCGGTAACGTGGGCTACTTCCTAAGTAAAAAGAAATAAGCAACACCAGCGCTATAGGAGGTGACAAAGTGAATATCTCAACGAATATTTGGCACTGGACGGCAGCCATCTGTATTCTCGGCATGTGGACCTTTTTGTACAAGGAAAACCCTGTTTTCCGAGTAGCAGAGCACGTCTTCGTTGGCAGCACTGCTGGGCATGCCATTGGTATGGCTATAGGCAACATCTATCGCTATGGCTGGAATCCGTTGGTGCATAACCAGCAGCTACTGCTGTTCGTTCCTTTAATTCTCGGCGTTTTGTTATATTCCCGTTTCATTCCCAAAATTGCCTGGCTTAGTCGTTGGCCGGTAGCTTTCCTAGTTGGCGTAGGAACTGGCCAATCCATCTATACTTCATTGCGTACCCAGGTTATAAACCAGAGTATAGGTGCAATGGCCACACTACCTGGGGCCACGACAGGCGCTACCATCAACGCCTTGATCAGCTTAGTCGGTCTTTTAGCGGTTATCTCCTACTTCTTGTTCTCTGTGCGTAGATCGGGCCCGCTGGAGAAATTCTCTCAGTTCGGCCGCTGGATTATGATGGTTACCTTCGGCGTTTCCTTCGGTAACGTCGTCTCTGGGCGTATCTCCGTGCTGTTAGGTGAGTTGACCAAGATTCTGGGTGACTGGTTGGGGATGTTGTAGGCTAGTTATCCTTTCGATCAGCCGTTAAGATCGGAGCTAACATAATACTTAAACGCTGGGGGCCCGCAGGGGCCCTTTTGCCATTCCCATTTTCTATTACTCCGATCCAAAGGGAACAAAGGAGAACGCCGCCACGTCGGAGAATAGTATAAGGTAGAGCTGGCTAGATATGCCTTTTATACCTGGCCGGAATAGTTGCTGCGGATATCAGAAAGGGGGTAGGGGTGGAGAGTGAACTAACCAGCAGTTGCTTCTTATCGCCTGCACTGCAAATTAATCAAGGAGGGAAAAGTAGTATGCAGAAAAAATTGCTCGCAGTTCTTGCGACCGTAACTATAGTGCTCAGTATGTTCTCTGGCGTGACTCTGGCAACAGCTTATAGCCATAAGATATTACTCAGCGAGACATCGATAATTGCCGGTGGTTCCCAGTCAGGTGTTTTTCATACCATTCACGGATCTATCGTGCAACAGAATGGAGTTTCTGATGGCGGTGATTACAAGGTCACACCTGTTTATACTGGAGGTAGCTTCGCCGCCACTACCTTTGACGCCAATGGCGGTAGCTTTACAGTCTACCTGCCAGCCGATTTGGCACCACAGGATGTAATGTTAAATGCAACAGCCTACGACAGTGCGGGAAACCCTCGCGGGACAGTTGCTACCGCGACCATTAAGGTCCGTTATAACGTAACAACAGATCCCTACGACCTTAATTTCAACTACAGTGACTATGGTGGTCAGGCTCCACTAACTGGCCAGGTTACTGATAAAGATGGCAGGCCCGTGAAAGGTACAAGTGTCGTTCTCAAACAAAGCGGCGTAACTGTTGCATCGGGGATAACTAGCGATACCGGCCATTTTGGCATGCTTGTCCCGAAAGGGAGCAGCGTTGGGGTGCTAGAACTCTATGTGGCCAATTATCTGCACAAAACAGGCAAGGTAGCAGGTATCAAGGCTAACTTAAGCGTTACACCAAGCAACGGGGTCATCCGTTCTATAGCATCCACAAACTTCAAGATAGAGGGTTCAGGTTTTGCTGCTAACCAATCAGTTGCTTTTACTCTCAGGCAAAACGACGATGTTGTTCCTGGTGTTAGCATTTACTCAGCCGTTGCAGATCAAAACGGAACCGTAAGTCAGACGTTCACTTGGACGCCGACCGCCACAGGCACATATACTCTTGACGCAACCCAAGTTCTTTATAGTGGCACTGCTACAATCAATGTAGTCAATCCTTCTGGCTACAACTTTGTCAATGCTGAGCAACTCACCAACCTCAAAATTGGTGATGCCAGTGCCAACCAGTTACGGATCGGTAAGCATTCAGGGACAGGCACCTACCTTGTGACTTGGGATGGTGTGCAACTGCAAGACGAATTTTACTATGATGTGTACGTTGATGGTGAGCTGAAGGCAGAAAAACAAGCAAATGCCACTGTGGGTATTGCAGCTAGCCAATATGGAACCAAACAAATTCGTGTGATTGCTTACAAATACACATATCCAAGTGGCAGCTATACTCCAACTTACACTCTCATTCATGAGCAGACCTTTGTAGCCAAGGTGTCAGGGTGGAGAGTTGAAGTTAACGGCGGCACTCTTACCGTTAACGAAGCCCGTGATGTCACGTTCGTGGTCAAAGATGAAAACGGTGTACCGATCAACAACGCTACTATCCAATTTGATCGCTATGCTCATTATCCCTATAGCTCTAATGTGCAAAACGGGACCTACGTTTTTCGCGATGTTAAATTCTCAGCTGCAGGCCCAGTAACTGTTGTGATAAAGCAGGGCAACGAGGAAAGGGCGCGGCTGACGCTGAGTGTGGTTGGTCAAAAAGTCTATCAAATTACAGCCGGCACAACTTCTCTTTTGCAAGGACAGCCGCAGACTGTGCGCTTTAATATCAGCAAAGGGTTACAGCCCCTCTATCCACAAGCCCTTGAGATGGAAGACGCAAACGGAAAAATCACATCACTATCTTTTACGCAGGTCGGAAGTAGTGGTAGCTACGCAACGATAGACGCCACAATTACCCCTGAGCTGGTGGGCGACCTGATTATACGTGTAAAGAACTACAATGGGTCTGAGTGCGGGGAAGCAAAACTTAAGGTGGTTGCCCCCAAGATCGAGCTACTTGACACTGAGGCGGCTAATGTAACAGAGAATATCAAAACCAAACTCAGGTTTAGAGTGGTTGACCCCCGCGATAACAGCGCGATCAGGGCAAACGTAAACCTAGTTCCAGAATACGCTACCATAACCGTGCATGATGCTTATGATTCCTTGCTGTGGAGCAATACGCTTTTAGGTGCCAACGAATATACCATCAATATTCTTGCTACTGACGCCCAGTATGAAGCGGCCAGCGAAAAGAGCGCCGAGGTTACGGTGCTGGCCAAAGTTAACGGGGTAACGGTAGGAACATTCCCAGTAAAGCAAGCGGTATTGGAAAGCGACCCGAAAATGATTACTATCGGGGTGCCCACGTCCTTGGTTTTTACCTATAAAGATGCCAACGGTAAACCAATCACGGGTAAAATGGTCCAAGTCAAAGAGGGTAGTAGTTTCACCAACGTCGGCTCTACTGACAGTCTAGGGAAGGTTACCTATCCTGCCGTGCAGAGCCAAGGCACCTCAGCTAGTTTTCAGGCTGCCACTGATGTCACCAAGAAGTTCGTTACTGCCGAAGTGCGCGCTGGTTACGATAGTGAACCACCAAAAGTGACTTATACCAAAGAAGTGAAGACCGATAAAACAACTATCGTGATTACTGACAATGTGCGCGTAGCTAGGCTACGTATCGACGGGAAAGATATCGACCTTTTCGCTGGCAAACGCTACGAGCATACCCTAGAGCTAAAACCTGGCCTCAATAAATTCCATATCGAGGCCCAGGATAACAACTATAACTATCTTGATGAAACGATCGAGATCAACTACGTCACTAGCACTACTCCGCCAGTGACGGGTGGCAAGTCTGTAAAGTATACCATTGGTAAAACCACTTACTATGCCGATGGTGTAGCAAAGCAACTGGAAGCTGCGCCTTTCCTGCGCGGTAATACGACCTTAGTCCCTGTCCGCGCCCTAGAGTCCATTGGTGTCGTCTTCGCCTGGGATAATGCAACTCGTACTGCAACTTTCCAGCTTGATGGCAATGTAGTTAAGGTTACTATCGGGAAATCCACTGCTATCGTTAATGGTAAAGCCACTGCTATGCCCGCCGCGGCCGAAATAGTTAAGGATCGCACCATGGTTCCTTTCCGTTTCGTTGGTCAGAGCCTCGGCCTGCAGGTTGACTATATCGACGCCACCAAAGATATCATCATCACCCGCAAGTAGAGGCCGTCGCGCCCAAACGCGCGCTTAGCTGCGGGGTGCTTGCTGTAAGCACGATTGGAGCCTGCTCCTGTGCTCTAGGCAACACCCCGCAGCTAGTCGCTCACAAAGGCGCAACGCCCCTCGGCCCCAAGCTGTTGCACAAGCCCCACCCGGGGCTTTTTTCTTTGCCCGGCGGCCCCTAAGCCCTACTGTTACAACCTCTTCACATTTCGGTGTAATTCGTTGTGCCAGCAACAGTTAATCCTGGCTTTTACAGCAAACTACCAAAGAAAATGGCCGCGGACCCCTGGTAT
>CALNBW010000113.1 GCA_937874815.1 uncultured Bacillota bacterium
ACTTTCTCCAAATATTGGGCTACGTTTTCCCATTGCCAGCCCAGGTTAAGCACCCCACCAACGCCAGCATGCACGACACCATCTGAAATCATAAATAGGGTATCGTTTTCTTCAACTGAAAAACGGGCTTCCTGGATGCGGCGGTCGCCTACTTGGCGAACTGTTTTGGCGATGGCTGTGATTTCCCCCTGTCGCCACAGCATGGTTTCAGGGCAATCGAACTCGACCAAATAGGCTTCGCGCTCTGCCAAGAAAACCTGCAAGATAAGAAAGGTAGAGTAGGCGAGCTGCCGCACTTGGCACACCGGCAAGGTGGCCGCCAAGGTAGCGACTACTTCATCAAGTTCGGCCCCTTGTTTCAGCATCGAGCTGGCAATTTTGCTGGTCAAGGTAGCTAAGATATTAGCTTTAACGCCGCTACCCAACCCGTCTGCCAAAACCACGATTACAGATTCAGGCGTCCGCACTACCTCCACACAGTCGCCGCACAGCTCTTCCCCATATTTGTTCAACGAGCGGGTAAAAGTCTCTACGTAGAGGTTCATCTGCCATCCTCATCTCCTTGCACCAGCTTGATCAGCCGGAGCAAGAGCATCTTGGAGTCGGCCGTTACTTCTCCTAGGAGGCCGGCAATCTCTTGTGCCACCCGCATTTGCTTGTTAATAACCTCTTGGGCCTTATCTAGCGTCTCGGCCCGCACATGGGAAAGCTCCCGTTCTTGGCGCTCATATTGGGTGACATCGGCAATCACCCCTAGGATTAAGCCCTGCGCTTCAATGGGGTTAATGGTCTGCATAGTGACTAAGCCTAAGCTAGAATAAATGACACGCTTGCCCACTACCCACTCCCCACTATCGCGTACCGCACGAAAATCTTCATCTGGGATAATTTGGCCCACAGGTAAGCCAATGACCTTACTTGCTTGCCGGACAAACATGCGCTCAGCGGCTGGGTTAAAATCTTGGATGACTAGCTCTTTATCCACTACGATGATGGCGTTGGCAGTCGATTGCAGCACCAAGTTAGCCAACGACTCGGCGCGCGAGCGCATATAGGGCATACACATGTCTAGCTCAGCCATGCCGTCAATTACGGCTGCTGCCTTCTCTCGACAGCTGGCATAGCCACAAGCACCACAATTGAGCTCAGCATCAGGCGTCGTCTTGCCTATTTTGCTAAGCACCTTGAGGATTTCAGCCTCTGTATGAGGAATAACTGTCACTGGTTGAGGCCGATAGTCGCAAGTAGTATCTACAGTTGGTAAGACAGGGGCTGTACTGCTCTCCTTCTGAGATAAGGCGGCCTGAAAGCCAGCCAGTCTTTCCTTACGCTTTACCAGGCTCTCCTCCCTGGGCATACCTGGCCCATCCAGGCAGCCTCCGGCACAGGCGTTGCATTCGGCCAAGCTAGCCGTTAACCCGCCTTGGCGCATGCCCTCGAGTAAGTCTGTTACCTGCCCCAGTCCATTAGCACCCAAAAACAGCTGGCCCTTAGGGTCGAGGTATTTTAGCAGGCCACCTGTGGTCGGGTATAATGCAGCTAACTCTTGATCGAGTTCCGACCAATCACTGGCTGGCAGTTGGGCTGGATCAATGCCCTCTTCCTCGAGCCAGGCTGCAATCTCACTATAGAGCAGGACGCCATCAATCACACCCGAGTTCTGAGGGCGCGCCGCTTCTTCCTTTTTCGCCAAGCAGGGGCCGATGAATACGACTTGCGCCCCTGGATAGTAAGCTTTCAACATGCGGGCATGAGCTAGTAAAGGAGAAGCAACTGGAGCCAGGAATGGGACCAGATCAGGATAATACCCCTCCACCAGCTTGACCACAGCTGGGCAGGCAGTCGTCACCAGCGGGTTAGCATGGAGGCGTCCCCTATCCACGAGCTTTTGGTAAGCCCTAGAGACAACTGCGGCACCGGCAGATGTTTGGCTGACATGAGCAAAACCAAGCCGCTTCAGGGCCGTAATCACTTGCCCCAGGGAAGCATGGGGCCACGCAGCCGCCAAAGCCGGAGCAATGCTCACACACACTGGTGCCTTACCACGCAGCATGTTTTTAACAGCCAAAAGATCGCTAATGATCTCTTTCGCCTGTTGTGGGCAAACCAAGAGGCAGGTGCCACAAGCGATGCAGCGTTCATCATTCACACAGGCTTGGCCATCCTTTACCTGAATTGCCTTGACAGGGCAAAGGCGCACACATTTATAGCAGTTTTTGCAGTTAGCTGTTTTAATGCGTAGAACTGCCAGGGGAAGCCACCTCCGGTAAGACATATTCAGCAAACAATCCTTCTACCTGTTCTGGTAACACGCCTAAAATTTTCTGCTCGCCCACCTGCACTACTACGCCATGCGTGCACTGCCCGAGGCAGAACCCGGCTTGCAGCTCCACCTGTTCCTGTAAACCATGGTGGGCAATCGTGGCTTGCAGAGATCGAATCACGTCGTAAGACCCTTTCAAGTGACATGAACTACCGATACAGACCTTGATCTGCAGCATGGACGTCCCTCCTTAGTGGACAAAATGGCAGTAGAGGGCTAGCCATTTGGCCAACCCTCCAGCAATAACCGACCAGCAAATGTGGTTGGCTTTATTGGTATTTAGCTAGAATCTCGGGCACCTTATCGGGGCTAAGGCGTCCATACACATCATCATTAACGGTCATAACCGGTGCCAGACCGCAGGCACCAATGCAACGGGAAACCTCAAGGGTGAAGCGGCCATCGCTAGTTGTATCGTTCACCTTGATGTTCAGCTGCTTCTCAATTGCGCTCACTAACTCAGCTGCTCCCCGGACATAACAAGCTGTGCCCAGGCAGACGGCAATACGGTATTTGCCGCGTGGCTTCAGCGAGAAGTAGGAATAGAACGTAGTCACACCGTAGACCTCAGCTAGCGGTAGATCCAATTCTACAGCTACAATTTTCTGCACGTCCTCCGGTAGATAGCCAAAGATCTCCTGAGCGCGGTGCAGGACCATGATCAGGGCACCTTCCATGTCGCGGAACTCGTCAATTACCTGAGCCAGCTCCTGATAACGCGGGTCTTTAGCATTCTGGCAGTCGCTGCAGCCAGTGCATTTTTTCTCATCCATTGCCATTCCTCCTCCTTCTTAGTATCGCGAACGCGCTTGATAGTGGGTATGCAACAGGTGATGAGCCTTTTCGCTATTGGGCTCACCTAAGAAGCTACGATAAAGTTCCTGCACTGCAGGGTTCTCATGCGACTTACGCACTTTCTTCAGCATGTCTTGTCGGTAAAGAGCAGCAGCTCGTTTCATGCGAATTTCTGGGTCTGTAGAAAGAGGTTGGCCGCCACCGCCGATACAACCACCCGGGCACCCCATAATCTCGATGAAATGGTATTCTGCCTCGCCCGCCTTGATGCTCTCTAACAGGCGTTTGGCTTGAGCCAGACCGTTGGCAATAGCTACGCGCACATTCTTACCAGCAATGCGCACTGTGGCCTCGCGCACCCCGGCAAAGCCGCGCACCTGCTGGAACTCTACTTCGAGCAGTTCCTTACCATCAAGTACTTCGGCTACGGTGCGTAAGGCGGCCTCCATGACGCCACCAGTGACACCAAAAATGGTGCCTGCGCCCGTGGACATACCCATGGGCAAGTCAAACTCGCTGTCTGGTAAGTTGGCGAAGTCAATGCCAGCCTCGCGAATCATGTTGGCCAGCTCGCGAGTGGTGATAACCGCATCCACATCCCGATAGCCACTATCCTGCATCTCACCACGAGCAGCTTCTGTTTTCTTGGCTGTGCAGGGCATAATCGAGACTGAGAAAATGCTCGAGCCACTAATGCCTGCCCGCTCTGCATAGTAAGTCTTAGCCAAGGCACCAAACATCTGCTGGGGAGATTTGCACGATGATACATGGGGCAGCATCTCCGGGTAGAACCGTTCGCAATAGCCGACCCAGCCGGGGCTACAAGAGGTAATGAGAGGTAAGTTTTCGTTTTTCTTCAGTCTATCAATGAATTCATAGCCTTCTTCCATGATGGTTACATCGGCTGCGAACTGCGTGTCAAATACTTGGTCGAAGCCGAGCTTACGCAAAGCCGTCACTAGTTTCCCAGTTACTAGGGAACCAGAACGCATGCCAAACTCTTCGCCTAGCGCGGCGCGAACGGCTGGTGCCACTTGCACGACAACATGCGCTTTGGCGTTGTGCAAAGCATCCCACACCCGCTCGGTATCGTCCTTCTCTCGGAGCGCTGCCACGGGACAAACATTAATGCACTGCCCACAGCCAACACAGGGCCCGTCGGCCAGACCGTGATTAAAGGGTGTGGTAACAATGCTAGCCGAACCGCGGTTAGCTACGCCGATGGCATTAACAGCCTGGGTTTGCTCGCAAACCCGTACACAACGCCCACAAAGAATGCACTTGTTAGGATCGCGCACAATGGAGTGGCTGCTCTCATCGAGCTGTAGATCACGTTTGGCTCCCTCAAAACGCACCTTACGAATGCCCAACTGGCGTGATAAATTCTGTAATTCGCATTCGCCATGGCGACTGCAAACTAGGCAATCCTGGGGATGGTTGGCAATCAGTAGCTCCACCACCGTTTTGCGTGCTCGACGCACCGCCTCGGAGTTGGTCTTGATAACCATGTTATTAGCGGCGGGATAGACACAAGAGGCCACTAAGTTGCGCATACCCTCTACCTCGACAACACAGATGCGGCAAGCGCCTTCCAGTCGCAATTCTGGATGGTAACAGAGAGTGGGGATATGAACGCCGATCTTCTGGGCCGCCTCCAGGATAGTGGTACCGGCTTCTACTTCTACGGGAGTACCGTCAATAGTCAGTTTGATACGTTCCATGTACCTTCACGCTCCTTTCCTAGCGGCTGATGGCCTTAAATGGGCACTTAGCAGCACAAGCTCCACATTTGATGCACTTGTCCTTATTGATGCGATGAGGCTGGCGTAGATCGCCGCTGATGGCGTCAACGGTGCAAACCTTCTTGCAGAGCCCACATCCTTTACATTTGTCTTCAACTATATGGTAGGAGAGCAGTGCCTGACAGACTCCAGCCGGGCAGCGCTTTTGCTTAATATGCGCCTCATACTCTTCTCGGAAGAACTTAAGAGTGGCCAGAACTGGGTTGGGAGCTGTCTGCCCCAAGCCGCAGAGAGATGCTTTAGAAATAACTTCTGCCAGCTCCTCCAATAGCTCAATATCACCATCAACGCCTTCGCCTTTGGTAATGCGCTGTAGAATCTCTAACATGCGCTTAGTACCCTCGCGGCAAGGCACACACTTACCGCACGATTCTTCCTGGGTAAACTCAAGGAAGAAGCGCGCCACGTCGACCATACAAGTGTCTTCATCCATGATGATCAGGCCACCGGAGCCCATCATGGAACCGGCAGCGATTAAAGAGTCATAATCAACGGGTGTATCTAAGAGCTCAGTCGGCAAGCAACCCCCAGAAGGACCGCCGGTCTGACAAGCCTTAAAGGCTTTACCGCCCGGAATGCCGCCCCCGATGTCATAGACAATCTCGCGCAGGGTAGTACCCATGGGGACTTCTACGAGACCAGTGTTATTGATATTGCCAGCGAGAGCAAATACCTTAGTGCCTTTGCTTTTCTCTGTACCAGTGGCAGCAAACTGATCCGGGCCATGGCGCAAGATGGTAGGAATATTAGCCAGGGTTTCTACGTTGTTGATCAGCGTCGGCTTGCCCCAAAGACCCTTGACGGCCGGATAGGGCGGGCGCGGCCTTGGTGTACCCCGGTGTCCTTCGATTGACGATAAGAGAGCCGTCTCTTCGCCACAAACGAAAGCGCCGGCACCCAAACGAATGCCTAAGTCAAAGCAGAAGTCGCTACCAAAAATGTTATTGCCGAGCAGGCCGAGTTCTCGTGCCTGCTTGATGGCAATAGAAAGTCGTTCAACTGCTATAGGATATTCTGCACGGACATAGACATATCCTTGCTGCGCACCGATAGCATAGCCGGCGATGGCCATAGCTTCTACGATGCTATGGGGGTCGCCCTCCAGAATACTGCGGTCCATAAAAGCGCCTGGATCGCCTTCGTCGGCGTTACAGACGACATATTTAATGCTGTCTTGCGATGCACGCGCAAACTCCCATTTGCGTCCGGTCGGGAAGCCACCGCCGCCCCGCCCCCGCAAACCTGAGTGTTTAATTTCATCTATAACTTCCTCAGGAGTCATCCTGGTAACAGCCCTGGCTAGCGCCTGGTAACCATCATGAGCGATAGATTCTTCGATACATTCGGGGTTGATGTTGCCGCAATTACGCAAGGCAACCCGCTTTTGCTTCTTATAGAAACCGATATCATTGAACAGCGGCACAGCGCGCTCGGTAACAGGTTCTTGGAACAACAGTCTCTCGACAATACGTCCCTTCAAGAGATGTTCACTGACTAGTTCTTCTGCGTCTTCTGGCTTCACCTGGCAGTAAAAAGCTCCTTCGGGATAGACCATGACGATCGGACCCATTCGACAAAAACCGAAACAGCCAGTTTCCACCACATTTACTTCGTCAGCCAAACCATGCCGCTCTAGTGCCGCATGGATCGCTTCGCGGACCTTTTGGCTATGGGAAGACACACAACCAGTTCCGGCACAGACCAGAACATGAGAACGAATAAGACTCAACTAGCTCACCTCCATTTTGCTTTCGCAGGCTTAGGCATCAGCCAGGGTGCCAACGGTAGTCGCTAACGACTGGATGATTTCACGCACGCCTTCTGCAGTGACCTTGGTGTAGACGGTCTCTTCTCCGCTGGCAGTGACAAACTTGACCACCGGCATCTCGCTAGCTGGCAAGGCCAGGTCTTCCCCCACAACCACCAGATCTAAACCACGCGTGCTCACTTCCTGCATGGCAGTCACTATGACTTCGCGGGCACCGGCTGCTATCCCTACTGTCCCTACCCCGACAATTAGTCGGTTATGGGGCTCTCGCACGGATAACTGCTTGCGCACGCGATCACGGATGGCGTTTAGCTCAGCAACTGTTAACATTTACATTCCACCTCCTTGATTAATATTCAAACTGTTAGTAGTAAAGTCACTTGTGAACTTATTTTGTGAAAAAATTATCAAGACGCCTGAAAAAAAGAGATATGATATGTCATTCACAAGCCAATCTTAACATCGGCTGAAAAGAAGGTCAACAGCCAAATGCACATTATATACAGTATTACAGATATATAATTTGATCAATTCCAAATGAAAGCAACCTAGCTCGCCAGCTGCAAGCTAGGTTGCTTTTTAGCAAATATGGCTACTTCCCCTGCGCCAGATGATAGGACAAGGCTAGCAAACCGACAATTAAGTTTTCCTGTCGCACCTCTATGTCAATTGGGGCTTCAATGCGCGTCGGCGCGAAGTTCCAAATGGCACGCACTCCCGCTTTTATCAGTTGGTCGGCCACCGGTTGGGCCGCTGGCGCAGGTACTGTCAATACGCCAATTTGAATGCCTAAAGATTTGACAACCTCTGTCACATAATCAGCAGATAGTACTTGCTGACCCGCCACTTCCATACCAATTTTCTTCGGGTCCGCATCAAAAATGGCTGCCAGCATAAAACCATATTCGGTAAAGCCTTCATATCTGGCTAACGCTTGCCCCAGATGCCCAGCACCGACAATCGCAAACTTGTTAGGACGATTCACACCCAGGATCTCCGTAATCTGTTGCATCAAATCTGCTACGTCATAGCCTACTCCACGCCGTCCAAATTCGCCAAAATAGGCCAGGTCTTTGCGAATCTGCACCGAAGTGATGCCCAAAATACGACCTAGTTCTTCGGAAGACACTACCTCTACGCCACTCTCGTCCAGCAGGGTTAGTGAGCGCAAGTAGAGCGGCAATCTTTCAATTGTTGGGCGAGGAATCAAAACGAGCTTCCCCACATTGCACGCCTCCTCTCATCCGTATTTTACTACTGTCTATTCTGCATAAGGATCAAGCTTAGTGCTTGCTGTGGCCTCTACCCTAGTAGAGCGCGGTACCCGCGCTAGCACCTCCGCTAAAGCAGAGCCGGTATTGATGCTACCGGTTTCCAGCAATTTGGCCAACGCTGCTTCTGCCTCTACCTGAATCATATCGGTAAAGATCCCGCTGCCACAGTATTTCTTATCTCCAGCTCGGATGCCATCCATATGGCTGGCCACATGATCGGCCAAGGAATTAGCGCCAGCAACCAGGTAATGTGTATTGATGTTGTTCTTACCAACTAGCCCCCGTTCCACCGAGGCCGCACCTGTGCCGCCGTGCTGCGCAAAGGGAATGTAGCGCCCACAGCTTAAGAAAAGGGCCCTCTGCACTACCTGCAATCGTTCGCGGTCGGGCTCATGCTTAACATCTTTCTTAGCTGCATGCTCCATACCGATGGGGTAAGCAATGCCGTCAGCGCCGGTATAGCGAATGAAGCTGCACACCTGCTGGGCAAAACGCTCCAATGCTGCACCAGTGAGTTGTTCATAGGGCAGCGCCTGCCCACTCTGGCCGGTAGCCCCAAATTCAGCTTCAACCATCATGTCGGTGTTGCCGACGATGTACCGCACCCCTTCAACAATTTCCCTGGTGACAACAAAATCAAGAATCGGCGGCAACTTCTCGGTATCAATCATGCCCCAGGCGGGCGCAACGGCTTGCACTACGGCGAGGAAGTCGCGCCGGAAGCTGACGTATTCTGGACTGACCAGATAATCAATGTAGCGCTCGAGAGTGGCATCGCTAATAGCTAATTCCGGCCCGAAAACGGTCCCCATGTACTGCATCGCATGATGAATGCGGGCAGCGGCTAACTCCTGGGCCAAGGTCTTGCTTTTGGATTTAGCTATTTCTTTCGTTTCATCATACTTGGGCACCTGGAAATGATCGAGAGCAACGGCCAGATACTTGGCATCGTAGGCGGCAGCATAGCTGGCTATCTGAGCCACTGCCTGCCTGGCACCTGCTACCACCGCCGCCTCGGTCTGGTGTACATTCACG
>CALNBW010000114.1 GCA_937874815.1 uncultured Bacillota bacterium
ACACGCCTGGCGTTGTTTCTGGCAAACCGGTTTCTATTGGAGGCTCCCTCGGTCGTACGGAAGCGACTGGCCGTGGCGTTATCCTCGCCCTGCGCGAGGCTGCTAAGCGTCTAGGCATTGAGACCAAGGGTGCAACCCTTGCTATCCAAGGCTTTGGTAACGTTGGTAGCCATACTGGCCTATGCGCCGAGGAGCTACTCGGCACCAAGCTCGTTGCTGTACAGGACCATACTGGCGGTGTTTACAACGCAGACGGCATAGATGCCAAAACTTTGGCCGACTATGTAGCCAAGAATGGTGGCGTCAAGGGCTTCCCTGGCAGCACCAAGGATATCACTCGTGAAGAGCTTTTTGCGCTCGACGTTGACTTCCTCGTTCCTGCAGCTCTTGAGAACCAGATCACTGACGAGAACGAGCACCTGATCAAGGCTAAGATCTTGGTCGAGGCTGCTAACGGCCCCACAACCGCTTCTGCCTCGAAGAAGCTCTGGGATCGTGGCGTTTTCCTCGTACCTGACATTCTCGCTAATGCGGGTGGCGTTACTGTTTCCTACTTCGAGTGGGTACAGAACTTACAGAACTTCTACTGGAGCCTAGATGAAGTTAACACTCGTTTAGAGCGCCTAATGGTTGACGCTTTCGACGCCATCTACAATCAACATAAGGAGCTGAAGATCGACATGCGCACTTCAGCTTACGTTATTGCTATTCGCCGCATAGCCGAAGCAATGAAATTGCGGGGCTGGGTCTAAGCATCTGTAGCATAACGGTGATTTGGCCCTCCCCGGCTGGGCCGGGGAGGGCCAAACACTGGTAAGTGAAGTATACAAAAAACAATCCTCTGAGGAAGGTGAGCGTAGTGTGCCCAGATGAGAATTTGCAGCAGATTAAGCAAGCACGAGAAGATTGGGAACAGGGACCGCTGCAGAAAGTACTCAAACGCTTCCCGGAGCGTAAACCTGAATTTACGAGTACTTCTGGAACCGAAATCAAGCGGGTCTATACACCGGAAGACGTTGCTGATCTAGATTACAACCGTGACCTGGCTTTCCCGGGAGAATATCCTTATGTCCGTGGCGTGCAACCTACCATGTATCGCGGTCGTTTTTGGACCATGCGCCAATACGCCGGTTTTGCTACAGCTGAAGAATCAAACCAGCGCTACAAGTATCTACTGGACCAAGGTCAGACCGGGCTCAGTGTAGCCTTCGACTTGCCGACGCAAATTGGCTATGACTCAGACCACAGTCTCTCTGCCGGTGTGGTAGGTAAAGTTGGTGTGGCTATTGACTCCCTGGCCGATATGGAAATCCTTTTCGACGGTATTCCGCTAGACAAGGTGAGTACGTCGATGACTATTAACGCCCCGGCTTCAGTTCTTCTTGCCATGTATATGGGAGTCGCAGAGAAGCAAGGCGTTCCATTGAACAAACTCAGTGGTACCATTCAGAACGACATCTTGAAGGAATATGTGGCCCGGGGCACGTACATTTTCCCGCCGGCACCTTCCATGCGTCTGATTACCAACATCTTCGAATTCTGCTCGCAGAATGTGCCTGATTGGAACACGATTAGTATCAGTGGTTACCATATCCGTGAGGCCGGTTCCACTGCTGCCCAAGAAATCGCCTTCACCCTGAGCAATGGTATAGCTTATGTCCAAGCAGCTATTGATGCCGGATTAAGTGTTGACGATTTTGCACCGCGTCTCTCCTTCTTTTTCAATTCGCATATGGACTTCTTTGAAGAGATTGCTAAGTACAGAGCCGCCCGCAGACTTTGGGCCAAAATCATGCGCGATCGTTTTGGTGCCAAGAAGGACAAATCGTTAATGCTGCGTTTCCATACCCAGACGGCTGGCTCCACTTTAACTGCACAGCAACCAGACAACAACATCGTGCGTGTTGGCCTGCAGGCTTTAGCCGCTGTTTTAGGTGGCACTCAGTCTTTACACACCAACTCTCGCGATGAAGCACTGGCTTTGCCTACTGAGGATTCAGTGCGTATTGCTTTGCGTACACAGCAAATTATTGCCTACGAGAGTGGTGTAGCTGATACGATTGACCCGCTGGCTGGCAGTTACTATGTGGAATCGCTGACAAACTCGCTGGAGCAACAGGCGGAGAGCTACATCGCCCAGATTGATGCTATGGGTGGCGCTGTCAAATCCATTGAGAATGGTTACATGCAGCGCGAAATCCAAGATGCAGCCTATGACTATCAGCGCAGCATTGAAACTAAAGAACGCATAGTTGTTGGCGTAAACCAATTCCAAATTGAAGAAGAAGCCCCGCGCGGACTGCTTCGGGTCGACCCAGCAGTTGGCGAAATGCAGAAGCAGAAGTTAGCAGCCCTGCGCGAGCGACGCGACAACTTGGCTGTTGCCACTGTGCTGGATGAGTTGGAGCAAGCTGCTAAGGGCGATGCCAACCTTATGCCCCTGATCTTTAAGGCAGCAAAGTGCTACGCTACTTTGGGCGAGATCTGTGATCGTTTGCGCAACGTTTTTGGCGAATATGTCGCCCATGATTTGCTGTAGAAGGAGGCGTGGCATACATGGAGAAGAAAATTCGCATACTGGTAGCCAAACCAGGTTTGGATGGGCATGATCGCGGTGCTAAGGTGATTGCTCGTGCTTTGCGTGATGCCGGCATGGAGGTTATTTACACCGGTCTCAGGCAGACTCCGGAGCAAATCGTAACGGCTGCTTTACAGGAAGACGTAGATGCTATCGGCTTGAGCTGCCTTTCTGGTGCCCACAATCACCTTTTTCCGCGGGTGGTAGAACTATTACACGAGCAGAAAGCAGATGATGTCTTCGTTATCGGCGGCGGCGTCATCCCCGATACCGATATTCCTGGTCTCAAGGCAGCTGGCATTAAGGAAATCTTTACCCCTGGTACATCTACACAGGATGTCGTCGCCTTTCTCAGGGATCATGTCGGCAAGTAGGGCTGATTGGCGGGCTGCTTTCTTGGCAGGGGATGTCAGGGCCTTAGCTCGTGCCATTTCCACTGCAGAGAACGAGCCGGTGGCAGCGCAAGCTTTCCTACAGGATCATGGTGATCTGTTAGGGCGAGCCCACGTTATCGGCATTACTGGGCCGCCGGGCGCGGGCAAGAGCACCCTGACTGGCCGCCTGGCCCGAGAGCTGGCAGAC
>CALNBW010000115.1 GCA_937874815.1 uncultured Bacillota bacterium
GGTAGGTTTCCATATGGGCTATTAGCGCTTCGCGTCCATGGGCTACCGCGTGCAGGCCCGTTGCTTCCCAATGCTGAGCCAGCTGCTCAAACCACTGGAAGGGACTTACTGCTAGCTTGCTCCAAACATAGGGCAGCGAATAGAGCATTAGTCCAGAGTTGTAATAGTACTGCAGCAGTTGTTCCATCAGCTGCAGGCGGTTTAGCTCCGCAAAGGAAAGCCAGTTGGTCGCCAATACTTCATAAGGAGGCAATGTAGAAACCTTGAGGCCATGTTCTTGCACCTGCTCGGCCATCCGCGTGCCTGGTAATACCTTAAGAAAGCCTAGCTGCAGCATGTGCGGTTTTAATGCTATGACCTGGTCAAAAGACGTTTGTATTGCCGTCCAATCCTGAAAAGGCAGGCCGGCAATGAGGTCTAGGTGCAAATGAATGTTTCCCAGCCGGCGTAATCTCTGTACGTTGTTTGCTAGCTTATCCCATTGCATTCGGCGCCCGATTGCAGCCAGAGTGGCAGTATTAACCGACTGCACGCCGATTTCAAACTGAAAAACGCCTGGAGGCACAGTAGCCAACCAGTCCATTAGCTCGTCGGTGAGAATATCAGCGCAGATCTCAAAGTGAAAACGACTATCCCGGCGTTCGGCCACTAGAAACTGCATGATTGCTAATGCCCGCTGTGGGTCGCAGTTAAATGTACGGTCTACAAATTTGATTAAAGGAATGTTGGCGTCGAGCAGTAGTTTTAGCTCCGAAAAGACTCGTTCTAAAGGAAAAAAACGCACCTGATCATTGCCCGACAGACAATAACTGCAGCGGAAAGGGCAACCCCGGGACGATTCGTAGTAGACGAGTTTGTTGTTGAGTTCTGGCAGTTCTTCGCGCAGATAGGGGCGAGGTACTTGCGCAGGGTCGATTCTTTCTGCAGGGGCCTTATTTATGCTCCCATCGGCACCGCGATAACTAACACCGGCAATTGCGTGGGGCTCCCGGTGTTCACTAATAGCTGCAAGTAGCTTAGGGAGGGCCTGTTCGCCCTCACCCTCAACTATAAAGTTTACGGCCGGGTAGTCTACCAATAGCTCCTGCGCCCTGGGCCCGACTTCAGGGCCGCCCAATATGATCTGTACGTTAGGCAAGACAGCCTTTAGGTCCGTTGCCACTGCTAGGGTGGCTGTAATATTCCAGATATAGCACGAAAATGCTATCACGTCAGGTTGTAGGCGGCCCAGTTCAGCTATTACCCGGCGCAGATCATCTTTGGTTTGAAACTCGAGCAAGTGGTTATCTAGCCAGTCCGTTTTTATTGCAGCGCGCAAATAGCGAAGAGCGAGGCTGGAATGAGTAAAACTTGAATTAAGGGTGCAAAGCACCACACGCATATCAAATCACGCCTTTATCTGTTCTTTAGCTCATTTTAGCATAGCCTTATCGCTGGGCAAATTGTTGGCGAATGGTACTGCCTGCAGCCCCCAAGTATACTAGACCAGCCCCCAAACCAGCGCAGAGCAGGCTTAATAACGCTAGTCCAGAATTAGCGAGGCAATGCAGGTAGATGTTTTGGGCTGCAATGCCACAAAGCCCTGCAGCAATCAAGATCCTCAGCAAGCGAGGCCAGAATTGGGCAAAGAAGGGTAGGTACTGCTGTACTAGGTAAAGAGATAAGGCCCCAGTGGTAG
>CALNBW010000116.1 GCA_937874815.1 uncultured Bacillota bacterium
GCTAGTGGGCATAATAGTAAAGCTAGAGAGGTCTCTGTTCTTGTGATGCTAGTAATTAGCTGATACACTGAGGCAAAGATGGAAACTGGGGGGAGGAGAAGCTCTTGCAACTTGTTAGGCACTCGCTAGCTGATGCTTGGCATGCACTCAAAAGCAATTGGATCGTACTGTGGTTCCCAATCCTGGTCGGCTTTACCTTCAGCTTACTTGCCGTTCTGTTTGCTGGGCTCGTCATCAATTTTGGTTTTAGCTGGGCTATGGCTGGGCAGATGGAAAACGCCCTGCTTATGGCAGCACTGTTTATTGTAATCATGTTGTTAGTTGCCGCGGCCATTGGGGCCGGGCAGACTGAGATGTTCCGCGGTGCAGCCAGTGGAGAGGCAGTACAGGCTGCGCATTTTGTTGCCGGGGTCAAGCGTTTCACTTGGCGCTTTTTAGGATCGTATCTGCTACTAGGGCTCCTCGCCGTGGTGATAGCAGTTTTGTTTATGGGTAGTTCTATTTACCAGCTGGCCTACCTAGGAACCCAATTGTTCACTAGCCTGAATAATTCTCCCGCAGCCTTGCTCTATCGGGTTTACCAACTGGCGCCAGCGGCTTTGTGGGGATCATTGCTGCTGACGCTACTCAACTTCGTTCTTGGTGCCTGGAACATGTTTGTGGTAGATGAGGATATCGGCCTGTTTGCAGCCTATTCCAGCAGTGTTCGTCTTATCGTCGGTAACCTTGGTCCATTTCTGGCCCTGGCCTTGTTGGCCTTCCTGGTGTCCCTATTAGTTCTAGGGTTGGCCAATGGCGGCTCGCGCCAGTTTGGGTTTGTCCTCTCTATTCTCAATATCGTTTGTGCCAGCTACTTTCAACTGGCCAAGCCGGTCCTTCCCCCCCCAGCTGAGCGCCAGGATCCGCCAGAGCTATTGGTTTAGCTATGGATAGCTTCTTCGACCTTTTTTCTCGTGAGGTAACCGTTTTATTGATAGCTATGTTACCGGCCGTCGAGTTGCGAGGAGCAGTGCCTGTTGGTGTAGCCTTAGGTATGCCTTTGGGTGAGGCATTTCTGATCAGTTACTTTGGCAGCCTCTTGCCGGTCGTGCCCCTCGTCTACATGATTAGACCCCTAGTTAAGGCAGCCAAGCGGTCCCGACGTTGGTATCGCCTTGGGCGTTGGCTAGAAAGGCGTTCGCTACGGCGTAGCCAACGGCTACGCCAGTATAAAACCTTCGGCCTGTTTCTGCTAGTAGCAATCCCCATACCGGGTACTGGTGTCTGGACTGGTTCTATGATTGCTGGTTTGCTCGGTTTCCCGCTACGTACGGCCCTGTCGTCCATTGCCGCCGGTAATCTAGTAGCTGGATTGATTATTACGTTCTTGACGAAACAGCTAAATATCCAGCTGTTTGTTGCTTCCGTTGACAGGCCCGGTGAATGCCTTTATGATATGATAGACAAGTTATGAGATTTTAGTTAGGGGGGGTTGCAAATGCTGCAAAAAGGACATCACTTTTTCACTTCTGAATCAGTTACCGCGGGTCATCCAGACAAAGTCGCCGATCAGATCTCTGATACGGTGCTAGATGCTATTCTAGCCCTTGACCCGCAAGCTCGTGTTGCTTGCGAAACAACAGTAACCACCGGCATGGTGCTAGTTGTCGGTGAGATTACTACCAATTGCTATGTCGATATTCCTCGGATTGTGCGCGACACAATCAAGGACATCGGTTACACGCGAGCCAAATACGGCTTTGATGGAGACACTTGTGCTGTGCTTACCTCGATTGACGAGCAATCCCCTGATATCGCCTTAGGAGTAGACGATGCCTGGGAATCCCGCGTAGATGGTGAGCACGATGCAGCTGCCGCAATTGGCGCTGGCGATCAAGGGATGATGTTTGGTTTCGCCTGTAACGAAACGGAAGAATACATGCCCCTCGCTATTTCCTTAGCCCACAAACTGGCTAAACGACTAGACGACGTCCGCCGTTCGCGCCTGCTACCGTATCTACGGCCTGATGGCAAGACCCAGGTCACCGTTGAATATGATAACTACACTCCTGTGCGGGTGGATACAGTGATCATCTCTGCCCAGCAC
>CALNBW010000117.1 GCA_937874815.1 uncultured Bacillota bacterium
TGTTGTATTTGCTCCTCGCGAAGTCTGACTACGTAGCGCTGCCTTCTCCTGCCTGTTCTTCTTGCCATAGTTTCCCCCCTCTCTTTCCGTTAGATTATATTCAGCGGAAAAAAGTAAATGCTCGGTGCGGGTGGAATATAATCAGATAGCAGGCTTTATTGTGGCGTTATGGATTGAGGCAGGGATAGTCTCGGAGTTGGCGTATTAGTGTGGTAAAAGGCTGGTTGTCTATTAAGTGGCTTTGGGTAGTTTCTTGTGAGAAAAGGGAAAGGTGGCGATATACATGTTGCAGGTAGTAACTGATAGCTCTTGTGACCTGCCAGAAGAACTGATTAAAAAGCATAACATCCGGGTGATACCTCTCACTATTAGCATCGACGATCATAGTTACCTAGAGAGGGTTGAGATCACGCCAGAAGTGTTTTACGAGAAGATGGCAAACAGCAGTAATTTGCCCAAAACCTCGCAGCCAGCCCCAGCGGCCTTTGCTACCGCTTTCCGCGAGCTTTCGGATGCTGGTCAGGTTATATGCCTGACCATTTCTTCGAAGCTAAGTGGAACTTACCAGTCAGCTTGCCTAGGACGGGATTTGGCGGGGGTTGACGCCTCCGTTTTTGACACGCTGGCTGGTTCGCTCGGTCATGGCTTGCAGGTGTTACGGGCCTGCAAACTGGGGCAGGCGGGGTGTACTGCGAAAGAAGTTGTGGCAGAGCTCACTGAATACCGTCAGCGCATGAAAATCCTGATACTGTTAAACACCTTGGAAAACATAGTTAAGGGCGGGCGGCTAAGCAAATTCCAAGGCGCTTTAGCCAGCATCTTAAACATCAAGTTGCTCTTACATAATGTCGAGGGGGCGGTGGAACTGCTGGAGAAGGTCCGAGGTAGCAAGAAGTTCCTGCGTCGCGTTATGGAGACGATCCATGATTTCTGCCCCGACATGAGCGTGCGGGACGTAGGTATTACCGATTTCCTGAATCCGGTCGGGTCCGAGCAGATTCAACAGGCGCTGCGCGAACAGAATCCGCCAAGAAGTATCATCACCAATAGCATGGGGGCGACCATGGCAACTTACGCTGGCCACGGGGGCATGATTATTTCCTTCTAGAATATAGACAGATGCAAATAAATGGGGACGGCCCTTGCCGTCCCCATTTGTGCGTGTACTATTACTTACGATACTCTTCCGGCACTTGGTTACGATGATATTCCTTAATTTCCTCTTGGAGCTCCTGACTGGAAAAGATATCGATGGCTGTCATGGCTAGTCCCTTGGCCCCCTTGATGCAGATCTCGTCAGCCCGCTTAGATATCGATGCCACCGTGAACTCAGCATTGTGAGAGTTAACACCAGCTGGGGCGATCCAGAGGTAATCGTGAATAGCCGGTAACTTGATAGAAACGTTGCCGATATCCGATGAGCCGTACATTCCTGTAGGGTTAGCATAGTCCATCTCTTCCCCAAGCTCAGCCATATTGTTCTTAAAAGCTTCGCCCATGGGCAAGCTGGGGTAGCGCTCAGCATACATGCGCTGCACGTTGATTTCTACCTGGGCACCAGTGAGCTGCGCGGCGCTGTTGGCTGCCAGCTTCACTTTTTCAACGAGCTTCTCGAGGTCAATGAGGGTGCGAGCCCGTAGGCTAAAGGCGCAGGCCGCTTCGCCAGGAATGATGTTAGTCGCCAGGCCGCCATTAGTGATAATCCCGTTGACGTTGTCTTGCATTTCAAAGGTCGGGCGGAGCATGTCGATGTGCTGGAAGGTGCTGATTACGGCGTTAAGGGCATTGATACCCCGACCTGGGGCGGAAGAGTGTACAGATTTGCCCTTAAAAGTGATATCAACACCAGTTGCAGCCCGCCCACCTCGGTTTACTAGTGAACGACCAGAAGAAGGATGGATCATGAGGGCGAAGTCCACGTTATCAAAAACGCCTGCTTCCAGCAGGATAATCTTGCCACCATCGGATTCCTCGCCCGGCGTGCCAATAATTGATACGGTGCCAGCGAAATTATCCATCACCGCGCTAGTGCCTAAGAAAGCCCCTACAGCGCAGGTAGCGATGACGTTATGCCCGCAGGCGTGGCCGATGCCAGGTAAAGAGTCATATTCCGCCAAGAAAGCCACATGGGGCCCAGCTTCCTTGCCTTGTTTGGTCGCAATAAAAGCCGTATCTAGGCCGCCAATACCCACTTGTACCTCAAAGCCCTGGCTGCGCAGGACCTCGGCAATAAAGGCGGCTGATTTATGCTCAGTAAGTGAAACTTCCGGGTTAGCATGGATGTTGTGTGACAGCGCTATGAGCTCTGATTGGAAAGAGTCAACCGTCTTCTGTGCTTGTTCCTTTAGCTTGTTCATCTTAAGTTCCTCCCTTGTTGAATGCCTTAGGTTAACTGTTCAACGTAGTATCCAATTAACCTGCCGGCGCGAAGAAGCATTTCCAATTAGCCTGCTAATCGCTATACCATTATCGGGGTGGCGTTATACTCGGCCAGCTTTCCTTCGTAAATGAGCACGAGTTTCTCGCTGGAAGGAAAGTCAGACGGTTTGACTAACCCGGGTGGTTTATTTATCAGTTTGACTCCGGCCCTTTCCAAAACAGTGGACACGAACTGCGAGCAAAAATAAGCATAGCGTCGCTGGATGGGGAGGCCGGCAGCTAATCCAGCAAAACCCATCAGGTTGAAATTATAGCTGTCTTGCTCTTTTAGAAACTCGGCGATAACGGCCCTAATGGCCGCATATGCCTCGTCGGTAACCTCCAGGCGGTAAATTGCACATAATGTATCCTTGAAGTGGGCAAAAGTCCCTTCCCGCTGTTTC
>CALNBW010000118.1 GCA_937874815.1 uncultured Bacillota bacterium
CATATGCAGGCCTGCGGCTACTAAGCCAGCGATGTGGGCCATATCGACCATCAGCAGGGCGTCAACAGACTGGGCGATTTCTTGGAACTTGGCAAAATCAATGGCACGTGGATAAGCGCTAGCGCCAGCCACGATCATCTTTGGTCTATGTTTCTCGGCCAGCTCGCGCACTTCGTCATAATCAATGCGGCCGGTCTCTTTGTCGACACCGTAAGGGACTATGTTATAGAGAATACCCGAGAAGTTGACTGGGCTGCCGTGGGTCAAGTGGCCACCCATGGACAGGTTCATGCCTAGGATTGTGTCGCCAGGTTTAAGGGCCGTAAAATAGACTGCCATGTTAGCCATGGCACCTGCATGGGGTTGCACGTTAGCATGATCAGCCCCAAAGATGGCACAGGCACGATCACGGGCGAGGTTCTCGGCCATATCGACCACTTCGCAACCACCATAGTAGCGGCGGCCTGGATAACCTTCTGCATACTTGTTGGTCAGCACTGAGCCGGCTGCTTCCATGACAGCTTTGCTGACAAAGTTCTCGGACGCGATTAGTTCCAGATTGCCTTGCTGGCGTGCTAGTTCTTGCTCGATAACAGCTTGAATTTCCGGGTCAACCAGTTTTAAAGACATGTTTTCAACACTCCTTCACGTTGTTTGTATACCGCTCTTTCGCCGCCGATCAGTCTCGGGCGGGTGCGGGCGGCCGTTAAGTGGGCTTTGCCCAGCTCTGTAACGCTAAGACGAACGGGAACAGCCACCGGACGCAGGTGCATGCCTACCAAGGTATCGCCGATGTCGATGGCCGCGTGTCCCTGCACGCTTTCCGCCAGAACTGGGTCAGGGAGACTAGAGTAGGCTATCGTGGCAAACGAACCACCAGCTTTCGGCTGAGGAACAGCGCTTACTTCTACTAAGTTATACCGTTCCAGGCACGACCGTGACATAACCAAGGCACGGTTGAGGTGTTCACAGCACTGAATAGCCAAAAATAAACCTTCCTGCCTTGCTAATTGCTCTAAGGGAGGAAAGATAGCCTGGGCGACATCTACACTAGATTCTTTACCGATGTGGTGTCCTAAGACCTCGCTGGTACTACAGCCAACAACCAAAATCTGCCCTGGGCGCAGATCCGCCTGCGGCAAAAACTCGTGGAGTAAGTTAGTCATCTCTGTGGTCAAATCTTGCATGTTCATTTGCTCAGCAACCTTTTCTCAATAGCATTGATTTTGTCCAGGCGTCGCTGGTGACGCCCACCGCTGAACCCTGTATTTAGCCACACCTTAACGATTGATTCGGCCAAACCAGGGCCAATCACTCTGGCACCAAGGCAGAGCACATTACTGTCATTATGTTCTCGTGTGGCTTGCGCGGAAAAATAGTCATGACAAAGTGCGGCGCGAATACCAGGGAACTTATTGGCGGCAATGGACATGCCTATGCCTGTCCCACAGATTAAGATCGCCCGCTCGCACTCCCCGTTAAGCACTGCTGCTACTGCCTGCTCGGCATAGTCTACATAATCAACAGATTCCAGCGAGTTGCAGCCCACATCCACAGTCTGAAAACCCCAGTTAGCCAAAGCGGTTTTCAGCTCTTCTTTGAGCAGATATCCGCCATGATCGCTGGCCATCGCAACCCTCATGCCCTCATCTCCTGCCTAATTATCTGGGATAAGAATGAGCAAAAAATATCATGCAATGTGCATCGCATACATTATATAATACCATTTCGACAATGCACAAGCGGTAGGCCCGGGCTAAGGTCACGGTCATGCTTTGGGCGCGTGTGGCCTTCATGCTGTAGGAATGAGCTCAGTTCGCTAAGGGGAGCGGCGGCACTCGCAAGCTCGGCCTATTGCCGCTCCTAATCCTTAGCTCCCTCGCTCCTTGATTCATGGCCCCAATGCGCCTTGCGCATGACACGCGACCTTAACGCAGCCAAATAGTCTCCCAATGCAACCGGACTGGTTAGACGTCTGCCTGTATACGTTGTACTAATAGTGCTAACGCCGCTTTTAGTTCATCCCGGCTGGCCCGATACACGGGGAGGGGTTGTCCAAAGGGATCAACTATGTCTGTCGCGCCCCGGGCCTTTTCTATACGGTCAATTTGCTCCCGTTCTTCCCGCACGCGGGCTAGCAATTCGCTTTGCCGCTCCGCCAGGAGCTGCTCCACCTGTGTTAATTGCTGTAGCAAGTCGGCGCGCTGGGTTCGTAGCTCCTGAATATTAGGCCGCATTTCGGCAGCGAAGGCTTCCCTTTTAGCGGCCATAGCCCCATAGAGTTCGTATAGCGCTTGCTCCTGCTGCTCATATTCAGCAGTGTCCGCCAAAAATTCTTTCAGCACATGGGTTTTAGATAAGGCAGCAGGGAAAGCATCAATCACAAATTCTTTGTGGCGCCTGGTCATGGTTAGGATCATATCGGCCCAAGCAACCAGCTCTTGGTCTAGACCCTGGGCACGATGGTTAGTCAGATCAATGCCCACTTCGCGCAAGGCTTGCTCGGCAAAAGGAGAGGCCTTAGCCCCGCGCTCGGCGGCAGTACCAGCTGAACGCACTGTCACCTGTGTTATTCCCTGCTCAGCCAGCATCTGCTGCAAAAGGGCTTGGGCCATACTGCTACGGCAGGTATTGCCGGTGCAGACAAATAGAATGTTCACGCTGCTTTTACCCCCTTTCTAGCAAGGCCCGCGGCGTTGCGGACAATAAAGTGATGGTTGCACCAACAGCTTGTACCTTTTTCAAACCCAGAGCAGGCGAAAACCGGCTGCCCTCACTAGACGATTCTGCAAGGCCAGCCTCAATCCTGCTGTGGAGGGATAACCATGGGCCAAAATAATATCTACTTCCTGCTCATCAAAGCGACGCAACAGCTGATATAACCGCTGGGCAGCCTCAGCTGGTTGGGTATAGCAACCCAAGGAAAACACATTAGCAGCGGGGAACTGGTCGCGGTATTCATCATAAGTCAGGATACCAACGTTTTTTCCTTCACTCTTTAACTCAGACAGACTCTGCAGCTGGGCTTGTACTACAGCCTTGGGTTCACCCAAGTAAAGATACAACGGGGCTCGAGGGGCATAATGAGTGTATTTTAATCCGGGAGAACGCACCGGTTGGTCAGGCGAGGGGTGCGCATTTGCTACCTTAATTGGTCCTAGTATTTGCTCCAAATCTTCTACGGTAACGGCGCCTGGCCTGAGTAACGTTGGTTCACCACTGCTGACATCAATCACAGTCGATTCCAAACCGATAGCGGCCATCCCTGCATCCAGGATGAGATCCACCTTATCGCCCAGGTCTTCAGCTACATGCTCCGCCAGAGTAGGGCTCGGACGCCCAGAACGATTAGCGCTAGGGGCTGCTACCGGCAGCCCGGCTTGACGAATCAGTGCGGCGGCTACGGGATGGTTAGGCCAACGCACGGCCACCGTGTCTAGCCCGGCCGTGACAACGGTAGGGATTCGTTCACTCTTAGGTAGCACAATAGAAAGCGGCCCTGGCCAGAAGGCTTGCATCAAGCGCTCAGCCTGGGCGGGGACATGGCTCGCTACTTGGGGCAATGTAGCATAATCGGCAATATGCACAATCAAGGGGTTATCGGCTGGCCGCCCCTTGGCCAGAAAGATACGATTAACAGCGGCCGCGTCGAAAGCATTAGCTCCCAGCCCATAGACGGTCTCTGTTGGAAAGGCTACTAAGCGTCCTTGTTGCAAATACTTAGCCCCGAGGGCTATTTGCTGCTCATTCAAAATGTTACACTCCCAATTTTCTGTTGCTGTTATTCCTTATTGTACCACTGGCCTGGGGCAAATAAAAGCTGGCCCCGCCCTAGCTTAACAGTAGGATTCCCAGGAAGACTAATACCGAACCAAAGACGCGCCCGGGCGATAGTTTTTCCCCTAAGCAGATAGCGGCTAAAAGGCAGGCAAAGAGTGGGTAAGAGCCGGCTATTGGTGCCACGCGCCCCACATCGCCACTACGCAGGGCCGCAAAATAGAAAACCTGGGCCAAGAGCACACCGATAATACCGCTAGCGATAATGGCCAACCAGGTCTTGCTGGTCCAGTTAGCTAGCGGCAGCCAACCCGAACGGGCAAAAAGCAGGATGCCGGTGAACAAGGTAGTAATTAGGGCCCGGACAAAAACCGCGGCCAGGGGCTGGGCTTGCTGTAAACCTATCTTCTCGAAAATAGGGGCGATGCCATAGCAGAGGGCAGCCAATAGCGCCCATAATGCTGATTCATTCATCGTCT
>CALNBW010000119.1 GCA_937874815.1 uncultured Bacillota bacterium
AAATAATGATAAAGGGCAAAGGTAAGGTATGACTTGCCACAGCCGAAATCGACTATGCGCAGTTCCCGCTCTGTAGGCAGGCTGCCAATCACATCATCGACCATCTCCAGGAAACGGTTAATCTGCTTGAACTTGCCCATGCGAGAGGGCAATACCTGACCTTGCTTGTTCATGATTCCTAAACGGATCAGGAACGTACAGGGCTCGTTGTTGGGAATGATGTAGTTCTTCTTGCGGTTATGGCTCGTGTTAACGCTCTTTTTGCTGGGGGGATGGGTCAGAATCCGTGCCTTGTTACCCGGGTTGACAAAGATTTGGTAGTCGGCCGCTGGTGAGCACAACAGGGCCTGCCGGTAGTCATTACTCAGCAAATTGATTAATTCCGCTTCGGCCTCACTGGGGCTAAGGTTGCTATGCCTAACCTTTGTCGCCTCGTGAAAAGTAAACTGGTAATGTAGTTGCTCTGTAAGCGTAATGGGCCTAACGCTGACTTTCGTCACTGGGTTTTTCTTCTCCACGGGGCTACTTAATGTGCCTGTAAGCAAATATCCATCACTAAAAAGCCCCTGCAGCAGCTCTATCACTTTATGCATCTCATTCACTCCCTGCTAGCCTTGTATATAGAACAGTGTAACCCTACGAACCCATTCTAGCATAGTAGGGACACCCCGTTGGTGCGCCCGCGACCCACAAGACGCGCACCTGTGGCGTTTACCTAACCTAAGGCATAGCATGTAGAGAATTGTGGAAGTAGAGGTGAGACAATGCCAGCACAAGTACGGAAAATGTTTCTTGGTGGCAACACGGGGTATGGTTTCTTTTCTTTCTATGAACAGGTAATCAGTGGGGACAGTGTCAAGACCTTTGTGCTTAAGGGGGGGCCAGGCACCGGCAAGTCCAACTTCATGCGCCAGCTAGCTGGGCAGATGGTCGCCCGTGGTTATCCTATGGAGGAGTTCTATTGCTCCTCAGATAGCACTTCGCTCGATGGGGTGCGGATGCCCAGCATTGGCGTAGCTTTGATTGATGGCACAGCGCCCCATCTGATCGACCCCAAGCATCCCGGCGCAATTGAGTCAGTGATTGATCTTTCCGCCTATTGGGATGAAGCCGCGCTAAAAGCTAAGCGCGACCTGGTGCGGCCTGCCGTGTTCAAAAGCGGTTTTCTTTTTCGGAGAGCTTACGGTTATTTGGATTTAGCACGGCGCCTTAACGACGAACAGGAAGCCTACATAAGCGAGCTGGGCGCGCTCAACGTGGGGAGCCTTAACAGAATTACCGTTGAGCTTATAGAAGAGTTACTACCTGAGGCCGCGCTTAGCTCACCTGAGACGCGGCCGCGCGAGCGCCACCTGTTTGCTAGTGCGATTACACCCCAAGGGTTGGTGCACCACCTTCCTAGCCTCCTGGAAGGGATGAGTAAGCGAGTTTTCGTGCGGGGACCTGCGGGCACGGGGCGGACTACCCTCGTCAATGAGGCGTTGCAGGCGGCCCAGAAGCGGGGTTATGAGGTCGAGGTTTATCACTGTGCCCTTGATCCTAAGCGTATCGATCATGTGCTGATTCCCCAGCTGCGAATTGCAGTCTGTAATGCTAGTGAGCCGCATAGTATCGTTCCTGTTAAGGGGGATCGGGTAATAGATACGGTTAACTACTTGGATAGCAGTAAGTTGGACCCCTTTGCCGCTGAGTTAGCCCAGTTACAGGCGGCTTATCAGGAGGCTTTGGCTGCAGCCATTACCCTGATCAAGCAAGCAAAAGACAACCATGCTTACCTAGAATCACTGTATACACCCCATATGGATTTTGAGCGCATCGGCGAGCGGCGTCAGCTAGTGCTGCAGGAGATTCTGGGGCTGGAGCGGGCCAACCTGTAGCGATTAACAGGATTAGCCGCCTCCACCGCGAATAGAAAAGTCAAGGAAGTAGCGACGCCCTGACGTTGCGGGTGAGGAGAGTTTTGCGATGCACAACGCACAGATTCTATTGCAGCTTAAAGGTATAGAGCTAGAACAGGCGGGAGCTCTGCTTACACAAGGCCGCGTGGGCCTAGAGGTCCTCGATTTTGCTAACCCGACCTTGCTAACGTCCGGTTGGGAACAGAGACTAGCCGAGTTATTGCCGCTTTGTCAGCAGTGGCCCGGCCCCATTACAATGCATGGGCCTTTTCTTGACTTGAGCCCCGCTAGCCCCGACCCTGGTTTGCGCGAGCTAACCTTGCACCGCTATCGACAAGCCCTAGATATTGCCGGTCAGCTTAAAGCCCGTTATCTTGTTTTTCATAGCCAGTACAACCCTAGCGTTAGGGAACCAGACTACCAAGCCAATTGGGTGGCGGCCAACACTCGCTTCTGGACCAACCTGTTGCCGGAAATCGAAGCCAATAATGCAACAGTAGTGCTGGAAAACGTGTGGGACCCCAGGCCAGATCATATTATGTCTTTACTAGCCAGTGTCAATAGCCCCCGCTTGCGTAGTTGCCTTGATGTAGCACATGCCCATCTGTCCAGCGAAGTCCCGCTAGTAGGGTGGGTCGATGGGCTGGGCGATAAACTTGCCTATGTGCATCTCTCTGATAATCAGGGCCAGTGGGATGAGCATCTGCCCCTTGGTGAAGGAACAATAGACTTTGACTCGTTACTTGCTGCACTAGAAACACGAGCATTCGCGCCTTGGTTCGTGCTCGAAGTACCTCGATTCCGGGATGCGGTGCGCAGCCTCAAGTTCCTGGGCCGGGACATAAATTAAAAAGGGGCTGTTGCAAATAGCAAGGGGCCGAGGGGTACTGCTAGGCACAGGCTGTCGCCAATCGTGCCTACGCAGGACCCCATCGGCCCCTTATCGTAACGGGTGTAATGTTTTTTGCTTTTTACAGTATTTAGGCCTCAGGTACCTC
>CALNBW010000120.1 GCA_937874815.1 uncultured Bacillota bacterium
AAGGCGGGCGAGCTACGTTTATTAGCAGAATTCACGAGCGAAGCGGCCCGAACGGCGCTGGAGCGGCATGCGGGCCGCCTGCAGCAGCTCTATGGGCCCCAGGGGCGTTCCACCATAGCCGTGGGTAAGGATTTAACCAATGTGCGCTATGTAATTGGGACGGGTGGCCCCTTAACCCAGCTGACGAACGCTAAAGAGCTACTGGTGGCTATGCTGGCCAAGCCCGCAGGGCAAGCGCTATTGCCCAAGGCTTCTGCCGAAATCCTGATTGACCAGCATTACAACCTGGCAGCCCTGGGAGTGCTGGCTACGCGCTATCCGCGGGCGGCGCTGCACCTAATGGAGAAGAGTTTGGGGATAGGCCGTAGTCATACTAGGGCGCATGTGCCCCCAATCTCTGTTGGAATGAGCTCAGTTCGCCAAGGGTAGCGACGGCACTCGCACGGTTAGGTTTAGTAAAGTCAGTGATTAAGCTGATTCTAGAGTTCTTATCTAGGCGCATATTTAGGAAGCTCGGCCTGTTGTCGCTACAGTTCCTTGGCTCCCTCGCTCCTTTATAAAAAGGGCCCAACGCGCCTTGCGCATGACACACGGCCTTTTTTGGCGCTCATGGCCTTCTTTCTCTCGTGTAATTCATGAACAGGTGGTGGTAGGTAATGTATCCTCTGCTGCGCATAGATTTGGCGAAACTGCGTCATAATGCCCAGGCCTTGCTTCAGCTGGCTAGCCCCTTGGGCATTAGTATTTGGGGTGTCACCAAAGTGCTTTGTGGGGCCCCCGCAGTGGGCAAGGCCATGCTAGCGGCTGGCATAACTACCCTAGCCGATTCGCGGCTGGAAAACCTGCAGCAACTGCCAGCAGCAGAAAAGGTGCTGCTGCGCTTGCCCGACCCGAGTCAAGCAGATTTCGTTGTCCATTATGCGGGTTGGAGCCTTAATAGTGAGCTTACGACACTGAAAGCCTTAAGCCGAGCGGCTGTAGCGGCCGGTAAACAGCACAAAGTTCTACTGATGGTTGATCTCGGTGATTTACGGGAAGGCCTGTGGCCAGATGAAGTCATCCCCTTGGCCCGTCAGGTAGTAGATCTGCCAGGAATACATGTTGGCGGCTTAGGTGCAAATCTCACCTGCTATGGGGGCGTTTTGCCCGGCCCAGATAATCTTGGCATTTTGGTTGAGCTCGCCCATGAATTACGTCGCCTCGGCTTAGCCGAGTGTGAAGTGGTGTCCGGTGGCAACTCCAGCACACTAGAGTTGCTCCAGCAGGGTAAGATACCTAAGGGAATCAATAACCTGCGCCTGGGCGAGTCAATAATCCTGGGGCGCGAAACTACCGCGCGGCGGGCGTTGCCAGGCCTGTATACGGATGTTGCTATCTTGCAAGCGGCCGTCATCGAGGTAAAAGAGAAACCATCGCTGCCCATAGGTACCATCGGGCAAGATGCATTTGGCAACACCCCAATGTTCATTGATTCTGGCACTCAGCGCCGTGTTATTCTAGCCGTAGGGCGGCAGGATGTTAACCCAGAGGGGCTAGTGCCACTAGAACCAGGCGTCGCTGTGTTAGGAGCGAGCAGTGACCACCTGCTGCTCGATACTACTGTTTATCCCGAACCAGTAAACGTCGGTCAGGTCTTTAGTTTCGGTCTCGACTACGGGGCCCTATTAGCAGCCTCCACCTCCCCCTATGTCACAAAACAGTTCCTTCGTCCCAATTAGCGATATGTTTGTAGGGGGCGGACCCTGTCCGACCCGGGCGAGGCAGGGTCTCGCCCCTACCGGGTTGTTAATTCACTACAAGGAGTGAGCAGAATGTCAGGCCAAATTGTTGGTGGTTGGTTCAGTCCCCACCCACCTATCATTATCCCCGCTGTCGGCCAAGGAGAAGAGCAGCTAGCAGCTGCTACTGCGAGCAGTATGCGGCAGGCGGCAGAAAGTATAGTGGAGCTGCAGCCCGATACAGTTATCGTCTGCGGCCCCCACGGCCCCCTTTTTGCCGATTCTTTTACAGTGGAAGCAGAACCCGTCCTTAGGGGTAGCTTTGCCGCCTTTGGGGCCAAAGACGAACAGATAAAGGTTAGCGTTGACCTGGACCTGACAGCCGCCATTCTCAAAGCAGCCGCAGCCAGGGGTCTCCCCCTGGCCGGCTTAACAGCCCAACTAAAACAGCGCTTTCGGCTCACAGCTCAGCTTGACCATGGTGCCCTAGTCCCCCTCTGGTTCCTGCGGACCGCAAGCCAAGGGGAACTACCCCCGGTGGTGCTGCTCAACATGTCCGGGTCGCCACTGCTTGAGCACTATGCTATAGGGGTTGCCTTGCAACAGGCAGTGCAAGCGTCAGGTAAGCGCGTCGCTATCATCGCTAGTGGTGATCTGTCCCATTGCTTAAGCGACGAAGCCCCTGGGGGCTACCATCCGGAAGCTCATCGCTTTGATGCGGCCGTAGCCGAGTTACTACGCTCCCAGCAAGTGCAGCAGTTCCCGGCGCTAGAAGAATTGGCTAGTGTGGCCGGCGAATGCGGCCTGAGGCCGCTAGCCGTCTTCTTGGGCTGTTTTGAGGGCTTGGCGGGGCAGTATCAGGTGCTCTCCTACGAGGCTCCGTGGGGAGTGGGCTACTTAGTGGCCACACGGCAAGTAGAAGCCGGCGCAGGGCCTTCCTATCTCAATGGCTTCTTTGCCGAACGGCAAACGACAATTGATAGGCGGCGAGCAGGCGAGTCGCAGCCAGTGCAACTAGCAAGGACCGTAGTGGAAAGCTATATTCGTACCGGCCACATTCCCGACCAGCTGCCGCCATTACCCCCAGCATTGCCAGCGCGCGCCGGTGCTTTCGTAACGATTTATAAACATGGCCAACTGCGGGGCTGCATCGGCACAACGGAAGCGACGCAGCCAACG
>CALNBW010000121.1 GCA_937874815.1 uncultured Bacillota bacterium
AGCCCGTTACAGCCAGCTGGTTTGGTTCTGTTGGCGCAAGATATCAGCCAGACGCAGCGCGACCTGGCCCAGCTCCGCACCACGCTTTGGCTACTAGGTGGTCTATTAGCCTGCATATTCGCGGCTTTAGGTTTCTTCTATGCCCGTTCAGTAACCCAGCCCTTGGACCAACTGACAATAGCCGCGCAGCAGATGCAAGCAGGTAACTTGGCGCAAAGGGTAACGCCAGAAGGCGGCTATGAACTACGCCAGTTGGCTACCGCCTTTAACGCTATGGCCGCTAGTGTGGCTTCTCTCGATGAACAGCGGCGTGCTTTTGTAGCCAACGCTGCCCATGAACTGCGCACGCCGTTAGCAGCGCTGCAAGCCTTAGCCTATGAGATGCAAGAAAGTGCAGCTCCGCAAGAGTCCGAACCGTTTGCTGGTTTCATACCTCAAACAGAACGACTAGGGCGCACTGTTGACAGCCTACTCACCTTGGCCAGGCTCGACAATCCCGATATCAAGCCGCGCTTGATCCCGATTAGGGTGCGCAATCTATTAGCTGAAGCATTCTGGGTTATGCGCCCGGTGGCCGAGAAGCGCTCCATCCAGCTTATCTTCCCAGATGCATCAGAGAATGAACCTTGGGTATCAGGCGACCCGGACTGGCTGCATCGCGCCCTCGTGAATATCCTGGACAACTCAATCCGCTATAGCCCGCCCCAAGGCTGGGTACGCACAGAAATGATCTGCACTAATACTGCCGTAGAAATTTGCATCAGCGACTCGGGACCGGGTGTTCCCAGCGCAGCCTTATCTCAACTGGGACAACGTTTTTACCGAGTTTCTAGCGCCCGCGAACAGAGCAGTGGCGGTTCTGGACTAGGACTGGCTATAGTACGGGAGATTGTCGAACTGCATGGTGGTCAGCTCGCCTTTGCTTCGCCGCCCGAGAAAGGACTGGCAGTAACAGTTACCCTTGCCACCATACCTGAGCCAGAAGAGGAACTGTAATAACTTCGTCATAAGTAGTAACGGCCCTGTAATACCGGCATGTTATAACAGAGGCAGGAGGTGCAAGACGATGAATAACAAAGGTCTAATTTCCCATCAACTAATTGTCGTAACCGGGGGATTGCTGCTACTGGCTACCATTGTCTGGCTGAGTTGGCCCCAGACGTTGCCGATCACCGATCTGACGCTGGCAGGCTCCTTAAGTAGCCTGGACAACCGCGCGCCGGAGGAGTCTGGGCAAAGAGCGATGCCGCAGGTGAACACGGAGGCTCTGGGCAAACAAGGGGATCTTGCTTTCGTATCGCAGGGCCTGCTCTACGTGGCGGAGGGAGATAGTGGCAGCGCGCGCGCCCTGACCGATTCTGGGCGGGCAACGGCACCGGCCTGGTCGCACGATGGCGAATGGCTAGCTTTCATCCGCGTTACCGCTGCGGACACGGATCGGGGGCCCCTCTGGCTAGTGCGCCGCGATGGTAGTGCGGCCCATGAAGTACAGGGCCTGCCAGAAACTCTTTGGGATTGGAGCTTCAGCTGGTCCCCTACGACTAATCAACTGGTAGTAGCCGTACACGGCTATGGGCTCTGGCTGGTGCCTACAACGGGGCAACCAGAACAATTGGACCCGGCTCCGTGGCTTTATCGGGCCGCCTGGTCACCCGATGGCCGTTACCTTGCCTACAATTTCTGTCTGAGTGGAGATACCCCCCGGGATGATGGAGACCACGACATCCTTTGCGTGATGGATGTGGAACGGAGACAGCGCTTTGACCTGGTGCAAACGGATAATGCTGGTGTGCGCCTGCTCGGCTGGTGGCCTGATGGCCAGGGTATTCTCTATTGGGAAGTGCCAGCCCATGGCGGCTCTGTGGCAACGGACGGGATTATGATTCAAAGTGTACCTTTAGCCTATACGCAGGCAAATGGTTCACCAATCATAACCGCAGCCAATACCGACCCTGTAGGCACAATGCTAAAAAGGGCAAATGCTAATAGCCCGCAGCCAGTGGAATTAGTTATAACCCTACCGAAGCCCCATTGGGCAAAATTCACCGCCAACGGCAAGCTGTTAGCTGTCGAAGGCGGAGGACGTATTGCCTGGACCAACAAACACCTGGCTCTGATTGATCTCAAGAGCGGTAAATCTGAGCAATTGGTCGGCCCCCGGGGCCGAGTGATGCTCGATCCTGATTCCTCTACAACTGATGGCCGTATCGCTTTTGTCGCGGCCCCAGACCTAGGTGATACCTGGGGATTAACTGAAGCGGAGTTCGCCGATTGGAAGGCAAAACGTACCCTCTGGGTGCGTGGTAACAAAGGGCAACTGCACGAATTAACCCAAGCAGGTGACGATATCTATGGGCCAACTTGGTCCGCTGACGGCACCCAGATCCGCTATTTCTCCCATAATGCTCTTTGGACAATCGCCGCTGACAACCAATCTGCTCCGCAGCAGATTGTTGACCTTGGCCCCTGCGAGGGTAAAGGCATTTATGGCTCTATCGACTACAATGCCTACTTCGACTGGCATGAGCGCTAGTAAGCCAAGCAGGGAGAGACCACGCCCCAAAAGCGACTCAACGCGCATCAACTATTCCAGCATTAAGTAAAAAAGAACCATGTATCCTTCTGTAATAACCAACTACAATCTGCTATGCTATAGATAACAGCATCTGAATGGGGGGGGGGGATAACAGCAATGGCTGATAGCACAGCAAGGAGACATCGTATTCAAGCCTGTGATGGCTTGAGGGCCATTGCCTTGCTGGCAGTAACCGCTTTTCACGTCTGGCCTAACCGTGTACCCGGCGGATACTTTGGAGTAAACATCTTCTTTGCATTAGCCGGTTTTTTTGTCAGTCAAAAAATCTACAACAGTTTGGTTCGTGAAAAGAAATTTGACATCTTGGGCTTTTACCAGAAACGTTTCCGCCGACTATACGCGCCGCTAATTCCTTTACTGCTCATCATCAATCTTTGGACCTTTTTTGTGCAACCGAATGTTTATACAAATGTGCGGCAGAGCACACCGAGTGTTTTACTGTTCTTTAACAACATCTATCAATTGCAAGGAAACAGCTCCTATTTCACTACCCATGGCAACTTTCAGCCGTTTACGCACATGTGGGCCTTGGCCTTAGAAGCTCAGTTCTACTTGCTGTACCCATTGCTCATACTCTTGCTGTGGCGAGCGTTCCGGGAGCAGTGGCA
>CALNBW010000122.1 GCA_937874815.1 uncultured Bacillota bacterium
AGACCATAAGTTAGCTGCGCCAACTGCACTGTTTCAAACTAGGATATTTTTTCGGGCTGGGGCACCGACGGCGGTGGAGCCCGCGAAGGAAACCATACAGCGTCTATTGACGGAAAGTAACCCACACGCCGAGCAACTGGTCGTACGAAACCCACTAGGAGATCTAGAGGCTGCTAGGCACCTGACCAAAACCTTTAGCCTCTCTGCCTCAGTCATGGCTCTGGTGGCCGTCGTTACTGCTTGCGCTTCAGTAGCAGCACTAACGCTGATTCAAGCTAAAGAGCTACAGAAAATGCTAGCACTAAGACGAGCCTGCGGAGCTACTAGAAGAGAAGTACTCGTCATCATCCTACGGGAAGTGCTGACCCTGATTATCATCGGGGCAGCAATAGGCCTGAGCCTCACCCAAACCGGCTTCCAGTGGTGGGCTAAGAATAATGGGTTACCTAGTGCCTCCAACTGGGGGCTAGCGCTCGTAGGCCTGGTTTGCTCCTTTGCTATCGCAGTTTTGTCTGCGGTTTGGCCAGCTTGGCATGTGGCGCGGCAGGCACCGGCCGAGTTATTGGATTAACATGTATGAATAGGAGGAAAAAGTAATGAGATCTCTAAAGGTAACGTTATTGCTTTTGCTGGCGCTCACCCTTTCTCTAACTGCCTGCACCCGATCAGCACCTGTTGCCGAAGAAGGCGGTCCCGATACGGGAGAATTCTTGATGCATTCCATAGAACGAACCCGAAGAACTTTTGGTGACGATGCCCTGGGGCTACAGCTAGGAGACCAAGTTCCAGTCGTCTTCCAGGAAGGTAGAAATTTGGTATTGCTGACCGACGAATACTTAGGGACAACGCTAGAACTGCTGCTAGAACTAATACGCATTGAATGGACGGATAAGGTCACTATCGTTAGTAACGTAGAGCTTGATCTCGAAGCTGAGCCGAACTGGGAAATCATCAATGACGAGGGCTTAATTAAGGAGATGAATACCAGTATCTTCCCGGCCCTTTATGTAATAGAAGACGGAGTAGTTGTCCATCGGGTGTTACCTGCACTCCCTGCCTTTGGCATTAGGATTATTGAGGGCCTGCGCGGTAACTATGAGAACTCGACTGGCTTCGCACAGATAGGCAAACGTCTACCGCACGCTGAACTAGAACAGGAAACGGGAAAACCATGGAACAATGACATCCGACGCAACTCCGTTTTTGTTATTGTTGATACCTCCTGTTCCGTGTGTGTCCCTGCGGTAGAGTGGGCCGCATCACTCAGGGGGCTCGACGCGGACATCTTCCTTGTAGTTACTGCCAGTGCCACCTATCGTACCGACAATGGGCTTTACATACAACAGCAGCACCCAGACCTTATGCCCGGAACAATTCGAGCCCCGGACGCAGAAGCTGAGGAAAAGACTGTCGCGGAATTCATCGCGACCTTTGGCGGCCCCCAAAACGTTCTCATTGATCGCACTGAATCCATCTTCGCTAGTTGGGGCGTTACCTCGTGGCCAGCCGCAATCATAACTGACAAAGAAGGCCGAGTAGCTGAAAAGATGCTGCTTTCATGGGGAAGCGGGCGGATGGACGGGATTGGAATGGCTCATCCAACTGAGACAGTAGAAGGGGTGCTAGCAAGGTTACCGCGCTGACACCCCCCCGGGAGGAAAACTGGCACTATTTCAATAAAACACTAGGTGGTGTCTTTGCATGTTCGTAATCAAAGGAGGAACGAATAAGTCAGCTCGGTGGATCAGAATTATCATTGTACTGGCAGTAGCACTGCTCAGCAGCTGCCTGCTGTTATCAATGATTGCAAACGAAGCGTTCCAACAGGAGGACTCCCGCACTCTCAGGAATTTACCCGCAGATAACATCGAGATTGGCCGCAAGCACACTTATGGCCCACCGCGTAACATGGGGTTTATTGTAGTAGCCGTAGGCGCGTTAAGCATCAGCGGACTAATGTTGATGCATATCTTTTTGGGGGTTAAAGCAATCAGTATTAAGCGGGTACTGGGTGCCACTCAGAAGCGGCTCATATGGGAGAACTTTGGGACATATGCCCTGCTAGCGCTCTGCGGCTTTCTTTTGTCCCTGATCATCATTCAGCCTCTCTTGCCGATGGTCAGCAGTTTACTTGGCGTAGAACTACGGGTATTACCTAAAACTCTGCTCTCTACCATGCTAGGCATCATCATATTGGCCCCTTTATGCAGCCTCATACCAACAGTAACGGCCAGCAAGGTTTCCCCACTGGATGCTATGCGCGACCGCCTAGGCCAGGGAACGAGAAGGAGAAGGCTAAATCTTAGGCAGATTATCGTCTCCCTAGCCTTTGCCGCAGCAGTAACCGTCATGTTTTTGGTGGCCCAAACGGGCCGGGCTGCGCTGGCTGGCGTCGATGCCAGCCTCAGAGCGGTTGGCCGCGATATGCTAGTACTGGAAGAGCCCGCCTTAGGCACGGTTTCATCCCCACCTACCCTTTCGCTAACTGACTATGTGAATCTATGCGACACCTGACTGCAACCGTATGGCCAGTTAGCCTGGATGGCTAACACACGGGTGGAGGTTAGTACTGATAGCAAAGACTTACTGCGTACCGATCTAGCGGCAGTGGAAGGGGATGTATTAGGCACGCGGAATTACCGGTTGGCTGAAGGGAAATGGGTTAGCGCTAATAACGAAGCTGTAATCGGTGCCAATTTAGCGCGTAGGCTGTTTGAAGAACAACCGGCCCTAGGGGAGACCGTTTTACTGGGCAACAGCCTCCAGCCGTTCACCATTAGCGGCGTATTAGAACCACGCCCCCTACACCTTACCGACTTTGATTTTGATCGTAATAACGCGGTCTATATTTCCTGGTCAAGTCACAAATCGGTCATGCCTACAGACCAGTTTTCTCCACGGGTGTTTTTCCGGGCAGTCACACCGACAGCAGTAAAGCCGGCAGCAGATACAATGCGCTACCAGTTAAAGGATAGCAATCCTCAGGCTGAACAATTGATAATACGCAACCCCAGGGAGGGCCTAGAAAAGACTAAGCATCTGACCGAGGCGTTAAGCCTCTTTGCCTCCGTTATGGCCCTAGTGGCCATAATCACTGCCTGCGCCTCGGTGGCAGCGCTAACGCTGATTCAAGCTAGAGAAATGCAGAAAATGCTGGCCCTAAGACGGACCTGTGGTGCTACTAGAAGAGAGGTTCTTACAATTATCCTGCGAGAAGTCCTGACCTTGATTGTTATCGGAGCGGCTATAGGCTTGGTAGTCGCCCAAGTCGGCTTCCAGTGGTGGGCTAAAACCAATGAGTTACCTAGCGCCTCCAGCTGGGGCATGGCGCTCATAGGCTTGTTAAGCTCTTTCGCGATTGCAGTGTTATCTGCCGTTTGGCCAGCTTGAGGCGCTAGGTAACTCATTGGT
>CALNBW010000123.1 GCA_937874815.1 uncultured Bacillota bacterium
AGAATTGGGGACGGGTGGTTAGGGGTGGACCAGGTTGTGCAGGGCTGCTGCGCGCATATGCTAAAAGGCCACGCAGAAAGAGCGTGGCGTGCTTAATAATAAGGAGGTCTGGTAATCTTTCCTTCGCGATAACTGGGCATCGCGTGAGAGACGCATTGGCAGTACTCCAATGGAACACCAGAAAACTGAACGGCCTAATTGCTTGGTAAGGCTGTTACTCTTTATCCTCTTTTCCCTTCATAAGGTTATAGATGTTCATAAGGTGGATCTTGGGAATGGGAACAATACGGCTGTTCCGTTGATCTCCAGGAAACGCCTGAACTCTTCCGCTGATAGTTCCCCATCGGTGCTGAATATACCCCTAATCGATAGATCAAGAGTAAATGGGTAATTATTTTCCTCAGCATCGCTAAAAATCTCAGTAGTAATTAGCACAAAGCCTTGGGATTTATCAGGAGCGACCCCCAACTCTACGCCAAATTCCACATCTAGATCTAGCGGTTTTTGATAGTGAAAACGCTCATTATGGCGGAATTCAATGCTTTCAACGTAATAACGTTCAAACTTAAATGTCCTACTCTGGGCATCTTCACTCATCTACGCCACCGCCCTACTCGGGTTATCAGTTCTGGCCACAAGCATCTTCGCTTCACAATTGTATAGGTCCGAAACACTATAGGTTATTGACGTTTGGAAAGTCACAGATTCTGGCTCAATTGGACAGGTCTCTAACCCTGAATCAATTAGCAATTTTTCAAACTCTTCATCCGACATATTATCGATTTTCTCGCAGACCCGCTTAGCGTACTCCTTAATGCTCATTAGTATAAACCTCCTGAATGGTGATGCAATCAGTATTCCGCACACAAAGTTGGACTTGAACAGGAAGCACGTTGGTTCGTGGCGGAGCTTTACGTCCAGACGCATCAAATGCGCCCCTAATAACGTCAACTGGCTCAACGTTACAAATCAGGTCAACAACTATCTTATTGATGTTTCTCCTGGGCCCTCCACCAGGCAATTTGTGATACCTATCTTTTATCTTATGCGCCATCGCTCTAAAAGCTTCATACCCTTCTTCAGTAAGAAGGTCTAAAACAGTGTCAGCGCAAATCTTGCACCTGAAGATAGCCCAGTTGGTGCCATATTTCTTGACTTTGGAGCACCATGCTTTAGCCAGTAAAAAGTCGTTCTCGAAAAAGTACACCCCGCTGCCGAGCCAATCCTCTTCCCTCACAGAGGGCCTAAAGCCCGTCAGTTCTATTTTTTCAGCACTATCCCTTGATGTACCATGATACCCAATATACATATACGGCTTTACCATCTAAAGAATGTCCTCTCTTAGGCTAATCTATGCTCTAGTGACCTCATAACTGCGTCACCTAACAAGTCCCCCATAGGCTGGCTAGATCATACTCTGCCCTGCACCGACAGGCCATTTGTGGCTGACAGCTCAAAACAGAAAAACGAAATCTATAAAAGAGATAGAGACCCTCAAACAAAGCTCTATTTTGCAGCCATAGCCCTGAGGCATAGCTCAACAGCAAAATGGTATGCAGGTGAGCCTCAGCGAGAGGCTTGAAGTTACCTTCGGTGGTTAACTTTAAAATCCTGCCTGCAAGCACTAAAGTATTGTATAATATTTTATTTGTCAACCAGCGGCATAATAAAGTCCTAAGTTGTTGCCTCCTGTGTGTGAGATGTAGAATTGGGGACGGGTGGTTAGGGGTGGACCAGGGGGACGTACATCAAGGTCCACCTTCGGTAGACCAGATGTACGTCCCCCTGGTCCACAACCGCACCCCATGGTCCACGATGTCCCCCTGGAACTGGGCACCAGCGGAGCGCCGCCCGTACGCGTGTATCATGGAATTATCAAGTCGCTGAGGCGGCTGGGGCCGCCTTGGAAAAGGTTATGCAAGGCTTGGCCGCAGGCAGGGTTGCGGTACCAAGCTGGGCCGTAGGTGTTAACGATATCGGTGGCCAGGCGGGCACCGGTCTGCATGCCGCGGAAAGTATCGAAGGCGTTACGCATATGCCCCATGTCGAGGACTTGAGTGCTGGGGTCGTGCTCCACGCCCAGGGCGTTCTGAAAAATAGCGGCATAATCGGCCTGGCTAAAACGGCTGCGGTCGACTGCGAAAAAGACTCTAGCTGCGGCTAAGCGCAGGCGATAAAGCTGGCGGAGCTGGCAGAAGGCCTGCAGTTTGGGGCAGTTGGCGGTTACGCCTAACAAGTCGCTGCGCCAGGCAGGCAAAGCAACTAAGCTGGAAAACAGTTCAGCATAGGCCGCATCAAGGGCTGGATCGAACAAGCGCCGATCGCACCAATCTTGCTTAGGGCTGAACAAGAGGCGCGCCATCACCATACCGCCCAGGCCAAGCATATTCTCGAAGGCATCGATCCCCGCTATAGGGTTGATGCAGACATAGATTTCTTCTGGCACGCGTACTGGGAAGGCAAGCGCCAGGCCTGCGGATACTGCACGATTGACTTCTAACACTAAGTTCGGCTGGTGGGTGACATCCAGGCCGAGGTGATACAGGGTATCTTCTATAGCAGGCACTAGCTCGGCGGCTGGGAAACAGGCCTGATAGGCTTCGCCGCGCAGATGGGCTTCTAACTGCCAACGGTCGGTGACTGCTGGCTGAATTTGTGTCAGGGCTGCCAAATATTGTTCTTTGGTCTGCTCCAGATAGTTCTGGGCCGACTGTCTAAGCCCGGTGAGCTCAATGCCGGCTACGTATGCATAATAATCGGCGGGGCCGGCAAAACCGAGTTTAGCAATTTGGGCGTTCAGTTGCTGCCAACGCTGCTCGTAAATAGCGGCCAGCTGGGTTAACAGCGGCGCTTCGGGCCGCACTAATGATGGCTGGCCAGGGCTTAAGGCGTCGTGCTCGGCCCAGGTGTTGGGCCAGCTGAGCTGGTCGTAATGGCGAGACAGCTCTTGATCGAACGCTAATAGGTTGTAACGAATGACGCCGGTAGTAACAAAGCGAAATAGCCGACGCAGCTGGTCGGCATCGGGAGCGGCCAGCAGTTCATCGCGTAACATGGCAACTGTTTCAAGATTAAAGATAGCGGCAGCCTGAAAGGCTTGGCTAAGTGGAATGCTCGGTTTGTTGGCCCGGTGCTCGTCGTATAGGTTCCGGTAAAAGCTCTGCAGGAAACTCTCCGCGCGTTTTATTAAGGCGGTTAGATCCAAGCATCATCACTCCTCTGCCCTGTAATCAGGGGCATGGCTAAACCAGACAAAAGATATAAGAATGGCGAATCCCCCCGTAATGTTTATTCCACGTGGCGCGGGGGTATCCCTTTATGGGTGGGGAAGAAATTGTGGAGGGGCGGGGGATTGTGAGGGCGCGTTTTGAGAGAGGGGCCGGGGGGAGTTGGGGGTGGACCAGGGGGACGTA
>CALNBW010000124.1 GCA_937874815.1 uncultured Bacillota bacterium
CCTTTGCAGGACCAACGACCTTCCCTGAACTCTGAGGCCTTTCTTCAGTGGTTTCGGCCCTTGCCCGCCAGTTTGCTCGGACAAGGGGCAGCCCCCCATTTGTCTAGCTGGGAATATGCGTTGCACCACGATAGATGAGGCCGCGGTTCACGTCCAGTGTTACCAGCTGCCCATCGGTTAGCAGACTGGTGGCGCCGGGCACGCCCACAATCACGGGCAGGCCCAAGCTTAAGGCCACAACTGCCCCATGGGAGGTTAGCCCACCCTCTTCTGTAACCAAACCGCTAGCCTGCTCTAGAATAGGAACATAGTCTTTGTCGGTATCAACAGCAACGACTATGCTACCTGGCACCATTTTCTTAGCTGCCTCTTTAGCTGACTTGCTAGAGACAACTGTGGCAGTAACTGGATCCTTGCCAATGCCAACCCCGCGGGCCAATACATCGCCCACAATATGCACCTTAATCAAGTTAGTAGTGCCAGGCACGCCTACCGGCAGCCCAGCCGTAAGCACAACCAGGTCGCCGTTCTTAATTAGCCCCTGATCAAGGGAGCTGGCAATAGCAGCCTTGATTATTTCATCGGTATTAGTCACCCTCTGACCCAGGGTAGGATAGACTCCCCAGGACAAGTTGAGCCGCCGCGCCACCTTAGCATCAGTAGCGAAGGCAATAACCGGCATGGGGGGGCGATAGCGGGAAACCATCCGCGCCGTGCTACCCGACTCGGTAGGGGTAATAATGGCGGCGGCACTGAGATCAGCAGCCGCCTGCACGCTGGCATTGCTAATAGCGTCCGTAACATTTGGCCTGCTACTGCTGAGCTGCCTGAACGATAACCCTTTGCTAGCCAGCGTTTGCTCCGTGCGCACGGCAATGCGCGCCATAGTCTGCACGGCCTCTAGTGGGTAGCTACCACTAGCAGTCTCGCCGGAAAGCATTAAGGCATCAGTGCCGTCAAAAATGGCGTTAGCTACGTCACTAGCTTCGGCTCGCGTAGGGCGCGGTGAGCGAATCATCGAGTCTAGCATCTGGGTGGCTGTGATTACTGGCTTACCCACACGGTTACAGGCAGCAATCATCTGCTTCTGAATCAAGGGTACTTCCTCCGCTGGAATCTCCACACCTAGATCTCCTCGCGCTACCATGACTCCATCGACGACCTTAATAATTTCAGCCAGATTGCCTACTCCCTGTTGGTTCTCTATCTTCGCTATAATGGGGATGTCTGCTACTAGTTCCTCCAGCAGATGCCGTAGCTCTAGCACATCGGCTGCACTGCGCACAAAGGACTGCGCTATGAAATCTACACCAAGTTCTACCCCTAGCTCAATGTCTGCTATATCTTGTGGCGAAAGGGCGGGCATGTTCAGGCTGCGCCCGGGAATGTTCACCCCCTTGCGATTGCTCACCATCCCGCCAACCAGCACCTGGCAGTGCAAATCTGGTCCCTGCTTAGCAGTGACCACCAGCTCAACCAACCCATCATCAATCAAAACCCTATCGCCTAATTCTACGTCGGTGCTCAGGGTGGGCCAGCTTACGCTCACTCCCTGCCCATCTCCCAAGCGCTCACTAGCATATAAGACAAAGCTTTGCCCTGCATTAAGCAAAACCGGCCCTTCTGCAAACCAGCCCAGGCGTACTTCTGGCCCTTTCGTATCTAGGATAACCGGCACAAATTTGCCTGCTTGCTGGGCGGCCGCGCGAATGCGAGTAAAACGAGCCCCCTGCTCCGCATGACTGCCATGGGAGAAGTTTAGCCGTGCTACATCTGCTCCAGCCTGAACTAAATGTACTAACAGTTGCGGATCATCGCTGGCCGGTCCTATGGTTGCTACTATCTTAGTTAACCGCATAGAGAAACACCCTCCTTCACTACTGTGGGTTTCTGCTTCTAAAGTTTGGCGAGTCGCTAGCATTATCCTGCTGCCTTCACCTAATTAGTTGAGCTATAAGCTTCGAGAGGCTAAAATTAAGGAAAGGAGGTTGATGCCCGTGTTCACCTGTTCCGCATGCCAAGCCACCTATGCTAGCACCACACCTCGTTGGCGCTGTGAGTGTGGTCACTACTTACGCCACACCACCACCGGTATTTTTCCAAAAACGGATTTGAATAGACGCAGACCTAGCCTCTGGCGCTACTTTGAGGCTTTCGGTATCTCCAACCCTGATAACATTGTTAGCCTAGGCGAAGGCTATACTCCACTAATACCTGACCAGTTGTTCGGACAGGATGTCTCGCTGAAAATGGACCAGCTCAGCCCTACCGGTTCCTTCAAGGACCGGGGTAGCACAGTAATGTTGAGCAAACTAAAAGAATGGGGGCTGCAGCGCCTAGTTGAAGATTCCTCTGGCAACGCCGGTGCCTCAGTAGCCGCCTATGCCTCCCGAGCCGGCATTAAGGCTGACGTTTATATTCCCGCCTTTACTTCAGCCGGCAAGGCTGCACAAATTGCGCTTTACGGGGCCAACCTGATTAAGGTGCCCGGCACTCGGGAAGATACTGCGCAAGCGGCTTTAGCTGCCGCAGAGACCGAGTTTTATGCTAGCCATAACTGGAGCCCCTACTTTTTGAACGGGCTGAAAAGCTTAGCCTACGAACTAGCTGAGCAGCTTAACTGGGAAACCCCAGATTGGATCGTTGCCCCACTCGGCGGAGGCAGCCTCATTTTGGGGTTATATGCCGGCTGGCGCGAGCTGGTTGAAGCGGGCTATGTAGCCAAGCTGCCCCGCCTAGCTGCCGTGCAGGCCGCAAACTGCGCCCCGGTATACCAAGCTTGGTTACAGGGCCTAGACGAAGTGCCAGCGGTGCAAAAGCAAGCAACAGCTGCCGAAGGCATTGCCATTGCTCAGCCAGTCAAAGGTAAAGACATTATGCAAGCCCTACGGGCCACTGCTGGTATTGTCTGTACCGTAACTGACGAGGAAATTTGGGACACGTTGCCACAGCTAAGTCGGCGCGGCGTCTATGTAGAACCTACAGCCGCTGCGGCTCCAGCCGCTATTAGACAACTAACCGCCAACGGCACCATTGTTCCTGGCGATAAGGTTGTTGTGGAGCTGACCGGTGTGGGGCTGAAAGCTACCGATAAAATCGTAGAACACTACGATTGCTTCTCTTGATCCAGCCACTTTTCGAACCACCGTCTGGCCTCGGCTTTGCTCTTGATTTTACCCGCCACCTGGGCCTCTAAGACAGCTTGTTTAGCTTGCCGCAGCCAGGGCCCAGGTGGGCGCGCTGCTAAGAAAATCAGTTCACGCCCGTCGAGGAGTGGCTCTGGGGAGATCAATTCTTGCTGCAGGCAAAAATAGGCGTGTAGGAACTGCTCTACCATCTGCTGGTGCGCGGAAAACTCTTGGCTGCCAGCCAGATTATCTCCTTTGGCCAAGTGGTCAGCAAGCGTAAACGCCACTATCAAAGGACCATATTCCCCCGCCCGGCGATAGAATCGGTGAATGAGCTGAGGCCCAAACCTGGCCGAGCGCCACAGCTGCAGCGGGTACATGTGTAGCTGGATAAAGCGCCTGATCAGATCCTGTTGCATGTTGCTTAAGCGCAGGCGGCGCGCGATGGCGACAGCCATTTTTGCCCCCACCCGCTCATGGTTATAGAAAGTGACTCGTCCCTGCCGGATAACTCGGGTTGGTGGCTTGCCGATGTCGTGTAACCAAGCGGCTAACATGGCAGCCGCTTGTACCGCTGGCGATAATGCCTGCCAATAATCGGCCAACCAACCTTGGGCCCGGGGAGTAAGATAACGTCCCTGATGCACGATGTCTACAAAAGCAGCAAAAGCCTTACGGCTATGCTCATCTACCGTAAATTGGTGATACTTGTTCTGAGTTACCTCATGCATCGCCGTGACTTCCGGGAAGAGCGACTGAGTGACACCCGTCAGCTGCAGTAGATCAGTGGCCGCAGCTGCGCGGGGATGAATAAAGCAGCTACTGAGCTCGGCAGCAACACGTTCTGCCGCTTCGGCAGAAAGTTGGGCAGCCGCTAGTTGCATTGCCTGCATAGTGGCCGCCTCTATCTTCAGGTCTCTAGTGATGGCCAGCCTAATGCCCCGCAGAACCCGTACTGGGTCAGCTAGCAGGGCCTCTGGGGTGACCAAGCGTAGGCAGCGCGCCGCTAGATCCTGCTGGCCCGCCAGCGGATCGATAAGGGGGCCTGCTTGGCTCAACCAATCCTCGAGCTTCATGGCCATCGCATTGACTGTAAAGTCGCGACAGCCCAAATCCGCAGTGATGTCCTTACCCTGTAAGGGCGCTATGTCCACGGTTGCGCCTACCGGCCGTACTATGCGCAGGATCTGCCGCGATTCGTCCAGCCAAAAGGCATACGCCTCTGCTCCCCAAATGCTCCTAGGCAATGCAGCCGGCGCAACTGTGGTCACTAGGTCAACATCTAACGCGGCTAAACCCAGCAGCTGGTCACGCAAGGCACCGCCCACTACCCAGGCATCACCTTTTCCCTCTAGGTACGATAAAAGATTAGACAGCAGCTCCATGCCTTTCCCTCCCCACCTCGACCATCTTACCATGACGAGTATGCCTTTACTTTAACAGGAATATTAGCTGGTTTACAACTAAGGCCAGCTCCGTTATATTAAAAAGTGAATCGCACTGGAGGAGGCTTAACATGAAGATTAGACGGGCACAACCGGCAGATAAAGCAGCAGTGCTGGCGCTAGTTGCGGCAATAGATGTAGATGATTATATTCCATATTGCTTTGATGATTGGGTAGACGACTTCGCAGGTGGTGCTTTCCTAGTTGCGTGCCAGGATGGGCACCTCTTGGGTATCGCCAACGTTCACTTCTTGGATGAACGGGTTGCCTGGCTGCAAGCGTTACGAGTGGCCCCTTCAGCCAGGCGCTTAGGGGTGGGCACTGCCCTCTCGCAGGCCTGCCTGAAATTTTCGGCCCAGGCCGGTCGACAGGTTGCCCGCCTTTTGATCGACATTGATAACCATGCCTCGCTTAGCCTGACAGCAGGAGCTGGTTTTCACAAGATCGCAGAATGGCTGCGGTTAGAAAAGCAAACCGAACCGGTAACCGCCCCCAGCATGCAGAACCCCACGCCTGAGCAGCTACCGCAGC
>CALNBW010000125.1 GCA_937874815.1 uncultured Bacillota bacterium
GTTTGAGCTTAGGCGAGTTTTGGCCGCTTCAGGCGATGGCTAAGCACCTACCTGCAGTGCACTAGGCCACACGCGCGCGAGCAGGACCACGACCTTTATCAGCAATCTCAGACGCGGGGAGGCCGGGGGCCGTAGAACTGGTAATACTGACAGAGTAAATCGCCGTTATAGAGTTTGCGTCTGCGATCGGCGCGACGGCCGAAGGCGCGTTCAAACTCGGGAAAGGCCGTGAGTATGTAGTACGACCAGGTGATCAGGGGCTCAATGGTTGTGGCCAACTCTTTGTAGAGTTGCTCAACTGCCTGGCGATCACTAAGACGTTCCCCATAGGGTGGATTAGTGATCAGCACGCCATAATGCTTGCTGGAGCGGACTTCGCTCATCGGCATCTGCTGGAAGTGTATGTCTGCTAAAACGCCAGCCCGGGCGGCGTTCTGACGGGCTGCTTTTAGTATTTCGCCATCAATGTCTGTCCCCATGATCTCTAGGGGGCGTTCCCAATCGATCTGCGCTTCAGCCTCTTGCCGGGCCTTCTGCCATAGTTTCTTCGGCAGCCGGGGCCATTGTTCAGCGGCAAACCCCCGCTTAAGACCTGGTGCTATATTGCGCGCCATCAGCGCAACCTCGATAGGTAGTGTGCCGGAGCCGCAGAAAGGGTCAAGGAAGGGGCGATCTGGATTCCAGTAACTTAGGTTAATCAGGCCGGCCGCCATTGTTTCCCGCAGGGGCGCTTGGCTGACTAGTTGGCGATAGCCGCGTTTATGTAGGGCTTCACCGCTAGTATCAATTGTCAATGTGACTACGTCTTTAAGCAGCGCCACTTCCACTGGGAATAGCGGGCCGTCTTCAGGAAACCATTGTATATGGTATTTTTGCTTCAGGCGCTCCACAATAGCTTTTTTGACGATAGCTTGGCAGTCAGAAACACTAAATAGCTGCGATTTTATCGATTTACCCTGTACGGGGAAACAAGCGTTAGCTGGTAGCCAAGCCTCCCAGGGCAAACTTTTGGTTAGCTCAAAAAGGGCATCAAAATTAGTGGCCGTAAAGCGCCCTATCATTAGTTTGACTCGATCGGCCACCCTCAACCACAGGTTACTGTGTACAATTGCTGCTTCGTCGGCTCGAAAACTAACTTGATTATTCTCAACGGTAAGATCCTCATAACCTAATGCTTGTAGTTCGCGCGCTACTACCCCCTCCATCGCGAAAGTGGCAGTAGCGATTAGCTCTAGCTTTGCCATAGTGCCTCCGATCTCCTTGTGGGCCAGGTGCTGGTCTTGCTCTCGATTATATACTGCCCGCTACTTGCTGGCTAGGATACAGCACTACTGGGGCTGTCGCATTGGCTCTCGGGGCCGAGGGGTGCTGCTG
>CALNBW010000126.1 GCA_937874815.1 uncultured Bacillota bacterium
GGAAATGGCTGTGATTGGCTTCTACGCCTTAGGGGATAGTGCAACAAGCAGCTGGACGAACCTATTTGGTCAGCCTTTCCCAGAGCACGCCGCCGGCAATACCGATATTGTAGACGAGATAGCTGCAGGCTGGTATGCCATAGATGAAGCGGGTAATCTGCTCACTCGTAGCAGAACTGGTTGGCAGCTGCCGGAAGGATGGGACTCAGTCTTGGCCACCGCGGAGCAATATGAGCTAGGCACTGAAATGGTGGTGCACGAGGTCAACTGGGACGGCATGCTAGACAAGCTGCTGGCCGATGAGGCGGCGGTAGCGCAAATGGTTCATCAGATCACTTTGGAAGCGGTGCAATACTATTCAGGTGTTAACCTCGACCTGGAAGGGCTTGGCTTGAACGCGGCTGCAGACCAGTTAATGCAAATACAGGGTAACTTCACCAAGATGGCCACCCTCTTGGCAGAGTCCTTGCATGATGAAGGGCTGGGCCTAACTCTTACGCTGCATGCTCCTAATAGCGCTTACAAGGGTTATGATTACAAGGCGCTAGGGCAGGTTGCCGACAGGATAATCATCATGGCCTACGACTATGGCCCCAAGCCTGAACCGACAACATCAGTAGTGCAGGCGGTTGAGCAAGCATTGCAGCATGTCGCACCGGAGAAGCTAGTCCTTGGGATATCGTTGCCCAGCGAAAACCCAGCCAGTATCCTGACCAAGGTGGGAATAGCCAAGCGCTATCGCTTGCAGGGCATTGCCCTGTGGCGCTTGGGCCTAGTACAAGAAGAAGTGTGGCAGGCGCTGCGCACTACGATTAAGTAAAATTCAGCGGGATTGCCTGCGGTATTTGATTATGTCCCAGGGGCAATCCCGAACTGTTTGCCCCTAAGGTCTAGTACTACCACATAATCATAGAACGGGGCATTCCCCATGATGGCGTCGATTCTCTCTCCCATGAAAATAGGGTCAAACTTGCCATTGGGAGTAAAGAAGATTTCTGGGTCAGCAATAGTCAGGCCCGCGAACTGTAAAGGGGATTGCGCTGGCGCACCAACCATCTTGATGGTTTGGCCCCAGGACGATGCGTTTACAACGATGTTGTCCTGTTCCTCGCCACTGCGGTCTGTAAGTTCGCGCCAGGTGGATTCATGCACCACGAGCGGGAAGACACTTCCGGTATCGTAGAAGGCGCTGAGTTGACTTTCACCTACGTTAACATTGACTTTAAACCGGTTACGTCGAGTAAGCTCAGCAGAAACATAGCTTAGGCGCTGCGTTAACTCCTCAGGTAGTTGATTGATAGAGCTCGTTACGGCCAGCCTGTTGTTGGGAAAGTCTAGAACCAATACTTTGCCGCGAAAAGCATCTATGCCTAGGGTGCCGATTATTTGGCTTTCGGGCCCTCCCAAGTTAGGCAGCACGGCGAACTTTACGTTCCTGAATTTATGGCCAAGAACCTGCCCCTTAAGTGTAGCCACTTCTATATCGTCGCCCTCATAGGATATATGGGATATTTTGTAGGAGGAATCGGGTAGGCGTGCTAAGGTTAAGTCATAAAGGCATGTATGCGCACCAGTGTCCAGCTGCATGAACAACTCCCCATCATACCCTTCGATAGACATTGGCACCAAAATGGCCGCCTTGGGGAAATGTAGTTCACCTTCACTCCAAGCCACCCACTCAAAACCTGACCATTTGAAGGGGATAGTCTTGGCGCACCCAGCGGTGCAAACAACAATGCTAACTAGCATTAGCAGTATGGCAAGATGTTTGCTGCGCATTAAGCACGCTCCTTTCGTTTCACTTAGTGGGGGAGGTTTGCCTTCTGACAGTCTTTTCACGGGACAGGGGGACGGAGTTTTAGCCTGCAAAAAAATGTAAAATTGTACGGAAGGGCTGCGGGGTATTTGCTATGTGTCTTTCGGGACATCTTAAGATGTCGCTGCCGCACGTATTGTGGATGCGTATTGCTTACGCAAT
>CALNBW010000127.1 GCA_937874815.1 uncultured Bacillota bacterium
GGCCACACGCGCGCGAGCAGGACCACGACCTTTATCAGCAGTCTCTGACCGTCCCCGTGGCTGATACCATGAGGAGGAAGTACGTCTTGCCCCTAATCATGCCCCTAGCAAAAGCGTTATTCGCTTATCTCCTTTTGCGCTTATCTTTACAGCTCATTGGTGACCGTCGGGTGAGCCAAGCCTCGTTGCTGGAGCTTGCTGTTGTAGTTGGCTTCGCGTTCTTGGCCGGGCTAGGAGCCGTCTGGCCATTACCTTCGCTAGCGGCGGTTGCCCTTGTCTACGTACTTTGGCTAGCCTTGTTTTCCTTGGAACGTTATGTGCTGTTACGTAATCGGGCTGCCCGTCAAAGCCTGCAGGGCGACCCTGCCATGCTGATTTACCGGGGCAAACTGCTGGAACACAATCTTTACCGCAAGCGCTTGGCCCCTGAGCAGCTGCTTTCCAGATTGCGAGCCCAGAACATCTTTGATTTGGGCGATGTGGAGATGGCCGTTCTGGAGCCAGACGGAGTGCTCTCAGTTTTGCGCAATCCTCAAGCCGAGCCCCTCACCAAACAAGATATGTTGGTGGCTGGCAGGCACAAGGGCTTGCCTCGGGAAGTCATCATTGATGGCAAAGTGATCCACGAGAATCTTGATCAGCGCGGGCTCAATGAGAAATGGTTGCGCGATCATCTGCGGGCGTTCAACGTTGAGTTCGTAAACGAGGTAGCTTTGGCGACAGTTGATGACAATGGCCAACTCTACGTTGATACCTACAAGGATGGCTTGGAAAAACATAGCGAGCTACATAACTTAGCAGGCAAAGTGGGCGTTGAGGGTTTCGCTAACGCTCACCCCCTACAGGAGAAGCCGCAAAGCAGTGTGGAACGCTCCTTGGCCGAGTATAAGCTCAAAAAGACGGAAAAGGAAAGCCGCCCGCATATCCCCAAGAAGAGTTAAGGTAGGGTTATCTTCGGTTCTTCCGGGTTGCGCCTGTAAAGGATAATGTTCTGCCCGATAACCTGAATTACTTCCGCGCTGGTGGCCTCTGCCAGATCGGCAGCTATTGTGCGCGGGTCCTCTAGCACTCGCACCTTGATCAGCTCTCTCGCGGTTAAGGCATCGTTAAGAGCTTGCGTCATATTCTCGCCTAAGCCGCCTTTGCCAATCTGAAAAATAGGTTCTAAGGGGTTTGCTAGCCCCCGGAGAAAACTACGTTGTTTGCTGGAGATCATTGTGTTCTCCTCCTTCTATTACGCGCAGCCTTCATGACTGCGTGTTTTATTTTTATCATAGTTGGGGCAAAAGGTGCAAGCCCGAGCAATCTATTCGGAGGGGGCAGACAAAATATCTGGTATCAGCTAAAATAGATAACAGAGTTGCTATTTTTTATCTGTGGTTATTCGTTGGTCAATTGCTAACATACAATGGGACGGGGCATTGATTAGACTGGGAACAAAGGCGCGCGGTTGTATGTCATTAGTTGGCAGCGTCAGAGGGTTCACCGGTGTACAAGGAGGGGTAGGGAGTGCAGCTCACTGGACATACCGATGAACATTTAGTGGAGCAGTTTCTGCAGGGCAGCACCGCAGCTTTTGAAGAGCTTGTCATCCGCTATGAACAAAAAGTCTTTCAGTTGGCTTATCGTCTCAGCGGCAATGCCGACGATGCTAGCGACCTGGCCCAGGAGTCCTTCATTAAGGTATATAGATATCTGGGACAGTGGAAGGGGCAGGCAGCCTTTTCTACTTGGTTATATCGTATAGTAACTAACACTTTCTTAGACGATGTGCGCAAACGAAAAAGACGGCCCTTGGTAGCAATTTCTTTAGATGCTGCTATTCCCACTGAAGAAGGAGAGGGAGTAAGAGAGTTCCCCAGCACTGATGCAGATCCCGAACAGGAATACCTGCAGCGCGAATTACAGCAGATTGTGCAAAACGCGTTGGCAGAACTAGCACCCGAGTATCGAGTTGTACTCACCCTCAGGGATATCGAAGGGCATACTTATGAAGAGATTGCGGAAATAACCAAGCTAAATCTGGGCACAGTCAAGTCACGCATCAGCCGCGGTCGCACTGCTCTGCGCGAAAAATTACTGGAGACGGAACAATATGAGTCGCTCTTGCGTCAGACAAGATGATAGCAACATGAAAGGGGGTGAAGTGATGAACTGCAAAGACGTGGCAGAACTTTTGCCTTTGTTTATGGACGCTGAGTTGGCACCAGACGCAACAAGTGCGGTAGAGGTTCATCTTGCCACTTGCTCAGATTGTCAGCACCTTTTAGCCGAGTATCGTCGCACGCAATCGATTCTACAATCACTTCCCCTGGTAGCACCACCACCGACTTGGCGGGCTGAACTACTAGAAAAAGTGAGCGGCAAGCGCC
>CALNBW010000128.1 GCA_937874815.1 uncultured Bacillota bacterium
TCATCAGTCCTTAGGTCAACCTCACGCCAGATGCTACCGTTACTTATAACGGCAACCCGATGACACATCCGTTCAATTTCATTCAGCAAATGGCTGGCGATAATAATACCGACTCCTTCATCGGCCAACCTAAACAGAAGCTGCCGCAGGTCGATAATACCCAGCGGATCAAGCCCATTAGTCGGTTCGTCCAACAGCAGCAACTTTGGTTTTTCCATAATTGCTTGCGCTATCATTAATCTCTGTTTCATCCCTAAAGAATAGTTGCTTACAGCTTTCTTGTTGTCAGGATCTAGCCCAACCGCTTCTAGGGCCTCAAGGATCTCCTGCTTACCAATTACCCCTCTGATAGAGGCTAACAACTCTAGGTTCTGCCTCGCATTCATCGCAGGGAGTAAAGCCGGCGATTCTGGTAGAATACCAACACCGGCATCGCTGTTATATACCACCCTTCCAGACGTCGCTATTACCGTGCCAGAGACAATTTTCAGCAGCGTGCTCTTGCCCGCCCCATTCGGGCCAATTAAGCCCATGATTTCACCTGCCTGTAGGCTTAGGTTTATATCCCTTAGGATAGCTCTACGCCTTATCACTTTGTTTAGCGCAGTAATTGTCAAAACATTTTCCACAGTTCGCTTCACCACTTTCGTTTTAAGCCAAAGGCCAGTACGGTTAGAGCACTTGTAACAGCAGCAATTGTCAGCCAGTACACTGCAATCTGGGGTAACGTAAAAGGAAGCCCGCAGAACTGCCCCAAGGCTAGATTTCCATAAGGATTGAGGCTGATCTGCGAGGCAGTATCCATGCCTAAAGCGTATAGTGTGGCTATGTAGATAACGATAGGTGCAACCATTACCGCAAATGTATTCGTAACCCATACTGAAACAAGCAATGCAATACTACCGAAAGCGATAGCAGCAAAGCTATAGATCAGCGACATGGCTAGACAATACGCCCAAGGGTTATTCATCGCTAGGTCCTGGGCAAAGTCAACAGAATACGTTAGGATCGGTCCAGAAGGGAAGAAAGGAATTATGGTGGCAGCAAATGTGATTAATACTGCAGCCACAAAACAAACCTGCCCAATTACCCCTGTAACCACTTTGGCAAGCACGTATTGCAAAGAAGTTACACCTCTGGAAAAGATGAGCGGCAATAAGCCTGACTCAGTATCTTCTGCCAAAATGTCGCCAGTAGCTATTCCCGCTAGTAACGGCAGTAGAAGCGGGAAAATCAAGTCGGTAGCAAAGCTAAAAGCCTCAGAAACAGTTCTCTGGGGGGTACTGTAACCAAGATAGTGCACGACGCCCCCAATAAGTGCTATAACGGCGACAGTGCCGAGTAACAACAACTTTCTTTTTTTTAGTAAGCACCTTAGTTCAAACTTAAGCAGCCGCCCGAACACTTACTCACCCCTTGATAGTTCGTTTTTATGCTGTCAAAACTAAGTAGCTA
>CALNBW010000129.1 GCA_937874815.1 uncultured Bacillota bacterium
TCCAGACCCAAACTGGTGTCACTTTGGTCAAACACTTCAGCGAAGGCCTCGCGTACAGCATGGGTGATGATCTGGCGGTTAGCAAAGGCGTAGTTGACGGCGCAAGCCATTGCGCCCAAGTAGGCCTGCCCACCCGGGCTATCAATTGGTAAAGCTGCTAAGCCCTTATTCGGCAAGTCAATGCCATGCCGGGGTGCCTCTTTAGCCATCTGGGCGCTAAACTCCGTGCAGATCTGGTGGCCGAAGCCCCGACTGCCCGTATGAATCATGAAAACGATATTACCGAGAGTAAGGCCAAGGGTTTCTGCTAATTCTGGCGAAAAGATTTCTTCTACTCGTTGCACCTCGAGAAAATGGTTGCCCCCGCCGAGGGTGCCCAGCTGGACAGCCCGCCTGAGCATTGCCTTGCTTAATGCATCGGGGTTAGCAAAATTCAGGCAACCGTTCTCTTCCGTGTGCTCTACGTCTTGCGGTCGCCCGTAGCCCTGTTCTAATACGGCCCGGCTACCCTTGGTGAACACTTCCTGCACAATACTGCCCCGCCAGGTGCGATCAGGGGTGGCCGTGCCAATGCCGGTGGGCACCCGCCGCGTGATCGCAGCCAACAATCTCTCTAGACGCGCCCGCGTCATCGCTTGTGCCGTGATATTCGTGCTTAACAGGCGCACACCGCAGTTGATATCCATGCCCACAGCGCCGGCGGAGACAATTCCCCGTTCGGCATCGGCAGCCATAACACCGCCGATAGGTAAACCGTAGCCACCATGAATGTCAGGCATGCCTAGCACGGCACGGTACATACCTGGCAAACAGGCCGCATCGTGCAACTGCCTAACGGACGCTTCGTCTAAGGACTCCTGCAGCAACACCTCATCGAGATAAATCATGGCCTCGACCTGCATCTCTCCCATTTTTGGTAGGCGGTAGCGGTTCTGTCCGGCTGGCTGCAGCAGCTGTAATAAGCTCATTGCACATCCCCTTCTTTAATTTGCTTTTAGTGACAAAAAGGCGACTCCGTCGTGGAAAAGCTGCGGCGGGTCGCCCAATTGTGTACAAGTTTGCTAAAAAGCTTGGTGCATGCGCTCTAGTATAACCATGGCCCTCACGAAATTAGCGCGTAAGATAAGCGATGCCGTCGGGATGGATACCGGCATCAATGCGGTCTATTTCCTTCAGGGTGGCCACATCAATTACGGAGATATCGTTAGTTTTGTTGTTGGCCACATAAGCATAGTTGCCAGCATCATCGAAAACGACGCCACCCGGCCAGAGTCCTACCCGAATTCGCTTGATTTCCCAGGGACGGGCGCAATCGATGATCGACAAGTCGCCCGACTCGCGGTTAGGCACAAAGGCATAGCGGCCATCGGGGCTCATCACCAGGCGAATAGGCAGACTACCCAGCTTAAGTGTATGTAGCACCCTGTGGTCGCCTGCAGCTAAGACATACACGTTATTATCGTGCTGGTTAGCTACGTAAACCTCATTACTACTTGGGTGCACAGCGATTCCCTCAGGGCCTTGACCGACCGGTATATGGGTAACTATTTCTTCCTTTTCCATATCAAAGAGGGTTAAGTTATTGGAACGAATATTAGCGATGTAGGCAAAGCGCTCATCTGGGGTTAAAGACACCATATGTACGGAATCTTGTCCGGTCGCATATACCTGCTTAACTTCTAGGGACGGCAGATTAAAGATAAAGAATTTGCCGGAGCGAGTAGAAGCTAACAGCAAGCGTTTGCCATCACGGGTGATTGCTAGCCCGTGCGGAAAACGAAAATCGGGGTGCGTCACCCTTTTAGCTAGAGTCATTGTCTCGTTATCGAAGGCCAACAAAGTGTCGCCGCCTGAGCAAGTGACATAGGCCTGCTTGCCATCAGGGCTGATCACTACTTCGTGGGGGTTTTTATCTACTGGAATAGTTTTCACAACCCGCCGCGTAGCAACGTCAACATACATGACTGTGTCTTCGTCTTTGTTTAGCACCAATAAATGACCAGTGGTAGTTAGATTATTTTCCATTACTGTCCCTCCTTTAATAGCTGTGCGAGCGAGATAGTCACAACGTTCATTGCGGGGGTTGCCAGCATGGCCGGCCACCTTTTCCCACTTCACTTTGCGTTGGGAGGCCAGGGCAAGCAAACGTTGCCACAGATCTTGGTTAGCTACTGGCTCTTGTTTAGCATTCTGCCAACCGTTCCTTTGCCACTTCTCCAGCCAGCCTTCCCGCCAGGCCCGAATAAGATAGGCACTATCGCTATGCAGAACCACCCGGCTATCCTCTGGCGTATTCTCTAGCGCCACCACTGCTGCCAGTAGTTCCATGCGCTGGTTAGTTGTTTGCTCAGCTCGGCCAGAAAACTCCCTGACACCAGCCTCATCCTCTAGTACCACACCGTAGCCACCCGGGCCAGGATTACCAGAACAAGCGCCGTCAGTATAGGCGGTAATTGTAGATTTACTCATCAGATTTCACTCCTTCAGACAAAAAATGCGGGCATAGGGTTGCTAGCGGACAGTTATCGCAGTTAGGGTGCCTAGCGAAGCATTGCCGGCGTCCATGCCAAATGAGCCAATGATGGGCATTGATCCACTGTTCCTCTGGCAAAAGGGCCGTTAGTTCTGCTTCCACCTGGTCGGGCGTGGACCCGTGCGTCAAACCAAGGCGGCGACTGACCCGGAGCACATGGGTATCTACAGCGAAAGCAGGTATACCAAAGGCATTAGCCAACACTACGTTAGCTGTTTTCCTGCCTACGCCTGGAAGTTGCATTAGTTCTTCCCGCGTTTGGGGCACTTCGCCATCGTGTTCTTGCAGCAGCAGCTGACAAGTAGCTGCAATATGTTTCGCTTTATTGCGGAACAAGCCTACTCCCTTGATGTATTCCTCCAGCTCTGTCAGCGTCAGCTCTGCCATGGCCTCCACCGTGGGGTATTTGGCAAATAGGACTTGGGTCAGCTTGTTAACTTGCTCATCCGTGGACTGGGCCGAAAGAATAGTTGCTACCAACAGCTGAAATGGCGTTTTAAACTGTAGCTCACAGTGGGCCTCGGGATATACTGTAGCTAGGACAGCGAAAACTTGCTCCGCATGGGCATGTGAACTCATCGCTCTCTCCTTATCTCTCTCGTATGTACTAGACTATCTGGGGAGGCAACTAAGGGTGGACCTACTACCAATTAGTTTCTACTTGGCTGGCGATACCCCTACCATCGCTCGCCACCTCTTGGGGAAAATATTGCTCCATACAACGGCCGCAGGCGAAATTGCTGGCAGAATAGTGGAAACGGAAGCCTACTTGGCCACTGACGACCCCGCTAGCCACGCTGCCCGCGGCCCC
>CALNBW010000130.1 GCA_937874815.1 uncultured Bacillota bacterium
ACCGGGATATCGCGCCAGTCCCAACTATCGATTGACCAAGTAACCGGACGCAGGCCTAATTTGGCTGTTGCAATCAGAGTGTTTTTATCATAAGCGCCATAGGGCGGGCGCATGAAATCCGTCAGTTGCTGACCGCCAATTTTGGCTAGAACAGCCTGCGCCTCCCTCAACTCCTGCTCCTGCTGGGCCAGGCTCAACATAGTTAACTTAGGGTGGGTCATGCTATGGTTGCCCAGCTCATGCCCATCAGCCAGAAACCGTTCGATAACGGCCCTATTACCGGCGGCCCAAGTACCGACGGGGAAAATCGTGGCCACTACCTCCTGCTCGACCAGAATCTGTCGCACCCGCTCGCACGTGGCGTTATCCCAGCCATCGTCAAAGGTAAGCGCAATCACTTTGTCTTCGGTCTGCAGTTGGCTCAATACGGGTACTGACGCCTGTGCTAACCCTACAGGCCAAACCAGCAACGCTAACAAGCCTAAGAGAAAACATTTTCTAAGCATAAGCTCTACCTCACACACCCTTCATTGGCTATGCGTCGGGCACGATAATAGCGCCGACGATGTAGGCGACCAAATTAGCACCGGGTAGGAGCAACCACAAAAGGCGGATCAAAACTGGGTCCACATCCAAATATTCTCCAATGCCGCCACAGAGGCCAGTAAGAACCCGATTGGTACGACTCTTAGTTAACCTACGAACCTGCATCTGGCTCACCTCCAACTCATCCCTTTCCATTCTATACGTCATTCAGAACAAAAAGTCGCATGATTAGCCGATCAAAGCTTGCCAGGCGGTGGGCGTAAGCAGGCGCTGGTTGCGGGACCCTCGAAAAGGCAAACTTAAGTCCCTTTCCGCCAACACAAAAACGCCATCAACGAGCACATCCGTGTAGGACAACACCAAACGCTGGGCTGGATCTGCTAGAATAGCATCTAACGTGAAACCGGTGTATAGCCAAACAGTCTTGCCACGCAGCCTAGCTCCCCGGGCCAAGGCCAGCGCCGCCTGCGGCTGCAATAAGGGCTCCCCCCCAGATAGGGTAATGCCATCAATCAGGCGGTTACTGCACAGCAGGTCGAGGATGTCGTCGGTTTCGGCCGGGTAACCAGCTGTAGGATCGTGGCTCTCCGGATTATGGCAACCAGGGCAATGATGCGGACAGCCCTGAAAATAAATTACGGATCTGAGGCCAAAACCATCAGTAACGCTTTCCTGCTTGATGCCTGCCAATCGGACTTGCATGTTTAACCGCCTCCATTTAAGCTAGTAGGGCACCCTTACAGCTGGTCCCGCCCAAGGGTGCCAGTGATTCTTCAACTTACAATCAACTTGCCAGGGGTACAGCGACCTGCTACACTAGTACTAGTATCGCCGCGCCCATGAATCTACTACATATTGTATCAGTTAAAACGAGGTGAAGAAAGTGCCCATAGCCTTCAAACACATTATTAAGCGAGACGGGCGGCAGGTGGAGTTTGCTCCCGCCAAAATAATAGCGGCCCTCAGCAAAGCCCTAGAAGCCACTGGGGAGGGGGATGAGCAAACTGCGACGGAACTCTGTCCTTTAGTATTGAAGGAGCTCAGCAAATTGGCCCAAGGAGAATTCCCGACTGTGGAAGAAGTACAAGATGCCGCTGAACGGGCTCTAATGCAGGCCGGCTATCTGCAATCCGCGCGGGCCTATATTACCTATCGCAACCAACGCACTGCCTATCGCGAAGGCAAACATGCCCTGCTGGAT
>CALNBW010000131.1 GCA_937874815.1 uncultured Bacillota bacterium
TGCTGTAAGCACGATTGGAGCCTGCTCCTGTGCTCTAAGCAACGCCCCGCAGCCCACTAGCCCCACTAAGCCTGCATGCTGCGCGCCCTGTGCACACCACAGGCGCGCAGCCAGCGGCGCAAACTTTCCAACTGCCTTTGCGTTTCCTTCTCATTAACGAAAACAACTAAATCCAGAATATCGGCTTCCTGTACCTCGGGCGGTAGGCAGCAGCGCGGTAAAACCACAACCGTATCGTGCACGCACAAATGGACCTCATTTTCGTTAACCTCATCTACAAAAGCTTGAAACTTCACTGTGGCCCCTCCCTCTTCCCGCTGGTCTTTAACCACCTTTTTGTCTAGCATATTCGCAATGCTGCTAGCGCAGTACAGGAATTTAGGACAGGCCTTATCTTAAAGATGTTTCTGCAGTAGTAAATTTAACGTTTTTATAGAATAGTGCTCTCGGCTTGGTAACTCTTTATGCTATAATACTTCATGTGGCATTTACCTGATGTTCTCACATTTGCATCTAATGAAGGAACGTCTTACCGCAATCGTGCTTAGATAAGACTTCCTGCTTTAAGGAGGACCCGCCTTGTTCTTTCGTCTCGGCTTTATTAATATTTCACGCCAATTAGGACGTAGCTTACTGGCTCTCATCAGTTTAGTGCTGGCAGCCATGAGTCTGACCAACAGCCTTTCCATTAGCCTGGGGTATCCGGCCCAAGCCTTCGCTAATTACCGCGACTATCTCGATGGCGATATTATTGTGTATCCAATCAACATCATGGGTAACCCGGCTACCACTGAACATTTAGAGCTTTATCGCCTGCAAAGCGATGCGTTTTCGACGCTCACCACTCTCTACCCTCATCTCGAGCGTGAGGGCTTCTTAGCTCCTACTGCGCCTGTGCTGAAACCCTTCAGTGAGACTAATAAACAAGCCTTACTGCAGCATGCCCAGATCAAGGCAGCTAATTCTTTGTTCCGCATGCCAGGCTGGCGCCTCATTAATGATACTGACAGGGCCGCGCTGTCGCTTCGCTCTGTGCCCGGCGATTCAGGGCTCTGGCAGTTCGTGGAGCAGACTCCAACCCAACTAAATAACACTGGCGATGCTCTACCTATTTGGCTTAATAGTCGCCAAGGTGAGGAACGCCCGCTCCCTCCAGTAGGCAGTGAGATCTCCCTAAGTGTCCCCCGTATCTGGTTAGCGCCCGACGGTTCACTGCAATTTGATGCTGCACAGACTAGCGAAATACTCGCCGTCGTAACCGGACATTATGCTCTGCCCACCCGCGTTATCAGCTGGCCTAACCCAGACCCGAGCGGAGATAGCTTCCTTTCAGAGCAAGGTTATTTCAGTCAGGATGAAGTTTGGCTACAACCAGAAGCCTGGCAGCAACTGTGGCAGCTAGCAGCAGGAGATTTACCTGCGGCAGCAGGCAGCCTGGGATTGCGAGTGCATGATATGAGCATCCTGGAATCTACGGTGAGTGAACTACAAGTCGCGTATCCGGAGTGGACTATCATCAGTGTCCCCAACCTAGTTAAGCAAGCGGAAGCGGCTTCGCTACTGGATTCATTCCAGAGGGCCCCGCGGGAATACTGGGCAGAACGCCAAAGTAGTGCCCAACATGCTTTTCCACTGGACGTCAGCCGCACCTTATCCGTCTTTATCTATCTTAATGCCGGACTGCTGATGGCGGCACGCATGCTGACGGGGGCAGCTGCTCGCAAGAAGGAAATTGGTATACTTAAAGCACTGGGAGCACGTCGACGCGATATTATCTATATGGCGCTAACCGAAGCAGTGATTCTTTGCCTGATTGGGTCTACTATCGGGTTTGTCATTTCTTACCCGGCGGCTGTTTTCCAACAAATAACTAATAAGGTGCCCTGGGCCCAAATTGGGGGCTTACTTGCTAAAAATTACGGCATCATTCTCGGACAAACACTTGCCATTGGAGTATTGTTCGGCCTATTGCCAGCTTGGCGCTTATCTAAACTAACAGTAAATGAGGTGCTACGCTCATGAGCCAGATAATCATGGAGACGATCAATCTCAATAAAGCTTTTTCGCTAGGAGAAACAATTTACGCCGTCAACAACGTTAATATCCAAATCATGTCTGGGAGTATGAATGTTATTGTTGGCCCTTCCGGTAGTGGGAAAAGCACCCTGCTCAGTCTGCTCGGCGGACTCGATCGCCCGATGAGCGGTGATATTCTGCTGGAAGGTCAGTCGTACCGAGACCTTAATGAAGACAAGTTAGCCTTACTCAGACGACATAAACTTGGCTACGTCTTTCAGTTCTTTAACCTTATACCCCATTTAACAGCGCTGGAAAATGTGATGCTGCCCCTACAATTTGTCAATATGCCTAGCAAGGCGGCCAAAGAGCGCGGTCTGCAACTGCTAGAACGCGTTGGCCTTAGTAAGCGCAGCAAACACCTT
>CALNBW010000132.1 GCA_937874815.1 uncultured Bacillota bacterium
GGGGGTATCGCAAATCGTATTTTGCGACAGCCCCCGGGCACCCCTGCCCCGCCGGGCCTAAGGCCAGGCGGGGCTTTTTTTGATTACGCCATCAGGTAATGATTAAACCAAGCCAACAACCTCTCATAACGATCAACTCGATGCAACGGACGCTTGAGCCCGTGATACTCGCCGGGATAGCGGATCATCACTGCCTCTTTGCCCAATCGCTTCAAGCTCGCATAGAATTCTTCACTTTGACCAACAGGGCAGCGCAAATCATCTTCACCATGCAGCAGCATAATCGGCGTCTCGACCTGATGCACATGCCCTATGGGCGAACGCTCGATCAAATGCGCATAGTCTTTCCAGGGTTGCCCGCCGTACTCATATTCGTCTGACCAAATAATGTCTGAAGTGCCGTAGCCGCTAAGCATATTAGTAACATTGGCACCACCACAGGCTGCGCGGAAGCGGTTAGTCTGGGTCACTAGCCAGCAGGTCATGTAGCCCCCGAAGGACCAGCCATGCACAAACAAGCGCTTTGGATCAGCCAAACCACGGTCAATTACTTCATCCACACCGCGCATAATATCGGCGTAATCGACAACACCCCAGTTTTTATCAATGGCACAAGTAAAATCTTGCCCATAGGTAGTGCTGCCGCGCGGGTTAGTGAACAAAACCACATAGCCCTGCGCAGCGAAGGTTTGCGCTGAGAAAAGGAAGGCCGGACCGTAAGCACCATGGGGTCCCCCGTGAATTAGCAGCAAAAGAGGATATTGCTTGCCCGCTTCGTAGCTCAGAGGATAAACGATCCACCCATCAATAAGCACGTCTGTATCGCTCTCGTACGTGATCTTCTCCCAGTTGCCTAGCTCGATTCCTTGCATAAATTGCTCGTTTACCCGACTGACTGCTTTAACTTCCCCCTGATAGTACAGGAAAAGCTCCTCCAGTTGGTTGGGCTGGGAAGCAGTATAAACTAACGTTGCTGCGTTACCAGCAATACTGGTAATCGCTAAATTAGCGTCCACCAAAACGGGGGTCACTTGCCCAGTAGCATCGGTACGATAAATGCCAGCAGCTCCGCGCTCGCTCATGAGGAAATAAAGCTCTGGCCCTTGCCAGAACATATTGCTGCCACCATAGCGCAATTCTGCTCCGGAATGGGCGCCAAAGGGTCGATCGAACGGCCGTGTCACATTTTTAGCCTGGGCCATTTGCAGTGGTTGCAGCGGCTCGCCTTGGGCTAAGCGCTCTAACCAATCGCTTACGTCAAGCAACCACAAGTCAGTCGTCGTGGACACATTGTGGGAAAAGTCATGGCCACTAAAAGCCAGGGTGCGGCCATCCGGTGACCAGATTACGTCCCATATTGGACCAGGGCCATCATATAGCCAATAGGAACTCTTAGTCTCCAAGTCCCAAAGCCACAGATCGCTCTTCTGATCATAGTCGGCCGTATCGGAGCGGCGCACGCTAGTTACCAAGTAGCGGCCGCAAGGTGAAATGGCTGGCATACCATGATTATAACTGCCACTGGTTACCTGCCAGCTGGCAGGCTTTAAGTTGTCGCTGGGTGTTTTCGCAGGCACGGGAGTGACAAAAACCTGGCGGGCCTTGTCGCCGAAATAACCAACGCCGTCCCGGCGATAGCTAAGACGGGTAATAACCTTTACGTTATTCTGCTTAGCCTTGTCTTCCTGTTTATCTTTGCTGCCGTCGCGCTTGGCAATTGCCTCCAGACGCTCCCGGTCATAAGCGGGCGCGCCCGGATACGGCTGCCACTCGTCTGGGTGGCTAAACACCCCCGCCGTGTAAGCAATACGCGTGCCATCCGGAAACCATACGAGAGCGCCACCGACAGCCTCAGCAGTTGGCAACTGCCATGCTTCCCCACCTGCCAGATCTAGTATATAAATCTGGTTCTTATCGCTGCGGCTGGAAATAAAAGCTAAACGCTGGCCATCCGGTGAAAAACACGGCGAACTATCTTTACCACTGCTAGTAAGCCGTTTGGTTTCCAGCGTATTGAGATTGCATAAGTAGATATCGGTCAGGCTTTTATCTAGTTCTTCATCTAGGCGCTGCACCACATAAGCCATCTGCTTGCCATCAGGCGAGACATCTGCTCCCCCAACACACTTAATGTTATAAAGGTCCCTTGGCTGCAAACCTCTTTTTGGCATGTCGCACTATCCCCCTTCAAATTCATCCCTACTAGCGACGCCCTTTGGCGTTTCATTCATGTCCCCTAATGAATGTTCTGCCTGCGGGCTCTAATACCTGCTACCTTTATTCCCCTACCTCTTAACAACTTAACTGTTTGACAGCAAAAACTTCGAGGGTTAAAATGCTAATAAGGGGATGGCACAATTCTGTGCACATAGGAGGTGGCCGTCAGTGAAACGCGTTGTCAGCGTTAGCCTGGGTTCTTCTTCACGCAATAGCGTGGGGGAGGCCGAATTTCTCGGTGAGAAGGTACGAATGGAGCGGATTGGGACTGATGGCGATATGCAAAAGCTGCTGTCGCTGATGCACGAGCTTGATGGGCAAGTCGATGCTATCGGTACCGGAGGTATCAAACTACATGTACATGCAGCTGGGAAACCTTTTCCGCTGCGTGGATCTAAACAAGTTGCAGCTGCTGTTAAGCAGACGCCGCTTGTTGACGGTAGCGGCTTAAAAGACACCATTGAGCGCCGCGCCTTTTTCATTATGGAAGCAGAAGGCATACCAGTACATGGCACCA
>CALNBW010000133.1 GCA_937874815.1 uncultured Bacillota bacterium
GCAGCCGTGAAAACCAGGGTTGACGTCGATCGCCCCGCTATTATCCATCACGATGACATCTTCACCGCAACCGATGCGCAGGACCTAGAAGTGATGGCTGTAGTAACTGACGATATTGGCGTAAAGCAGGTATACCTCTATTACCGTGTGGCTGGTGCCAGTTCGTTCGTCAGTGTCAAAATGAAGGAATCGGTGTCTGGTGTTTACACCACGATTGTACCTGCTCGGGCGATCACCCCCGTTGGGCTCGAGTACTATATCGTTGCCTCCGACACAGAAGACAACCTTACTTACCATAGCACTCCTGACCTACCTCAGTTCGTAGCCATACCACCGCGTACACTAGACCGCTAGTGTTAGTAACCACAAGGGCCCGCACGAGATTGTGCGGGCCCTTTGCATGGCCGCGATGGGCCGCGGGGACGGTGGGCCGCGGGGACGTACACTTGTACCAGTAAAAAACTGCAAGCCCCGCGGTCACCTCCCTGTAATTGGCCATCCGCAATCGCTTTGCCGCTACCAGCCTGGAGCCAGTGTCTACAGGCCCAATGAAGCTAGGGTGTTTACTTTTGACATATATATGGCATAATATAAACAGAGGGAGGTGAGCATTTTGTTTGGCAAGAACCTAAAATATCATCGTCTAAAAAATGGTCTAACTATGGGTGAATTAGCAGAGCGGGTGGGCATTACCAGTATGGCAATTTCTAACTACGAGAAAGGTATTCGTACGCCAGACATAGAGATTCTACGCAGGCTGGCGAATGCTCTTGGCGTTAGTGTGCCAGACTTCATGTTCGCAAGGGACGAGGAGTTGCACTTCATCCATGGTGCTTTTCGGAAGAATAGCAGGCTTAACAAGACCAAACAGGAATTCGTGCGCGAAAGTATAGAGGAGTATTTCAATCGTTTCTACAACATCATCGCCATTCTAGGAGAATGCGTGCTTCCTAGTGCTCCTCAATGCGGCGCTGCCTTGTCCCTAGATAATGAAGAAAATGCTCGCAGAATGCGGCAATGGTTGCATTTAGCGCCAGAAGGCCCTGTCGGAAACTTAGTCAGCATTTTGGAGAACAATGGTATCCTAGTCTTTATGCTTAAGCTTAGCGACTCTCAGTTCTCAGGAATAAATGGGGCGGTCAATGGAAGACCTTTTGTCTCTATCAACGTGAACATGCCCCCTGAACGGCAGCGTTTTACCATTGTTCATGAGTTAGCACACATGTATTTTGCTTGGCCAGAGAACATGGATCAGGTCGCTGCGGAGAAGAAAGTAGATGCGATAGCTGGTGCTTTTCTGTTCCCCAAAAATGACGCAATTCGAGAGCTAGGCGTTAAAAGAAGCGAAATACAGAATGAAGCATTGGTGGCAAAGGAGTACGGGATTTCAATGCTATGTTTAGGCTATAGAGCCAAAGAGCTGGGGATTATAAATGAGAGTGCCTATAAGCGCTTCTCAATAATTGCATCTAAAGCAGGCTGGCGCAAAAATGAGCCCGTTCGTATTCCCAGAGAAGAGCCCACCCTGTTCAGGCAACTAGTCTATCGAGCTATTGCAGAGGAAGAGATAAGCATACAGAAGGGGGCCGAGCTACTGCAACTGCCATATGACGATGTCCGCAAGGCTTGCATTCTTGAGGGCGAGCATGCATATTAGCAGTGATGCAAATATCTGGATTGATTTCCAAACTATCGACGCGCTATCATTTCCGTTCCGTCTAGACCATAGCTACTTTATGAGCGCCGACGCTATTGAAGATGAGCTCTTGAATCCTCCAGGGCTGGGCAAACAACTTGTTGCTCTTGGTCTTTTGCCTCTAGAGCTAACAACAACGGAGTTTTTTGCGGTTTTTAGCGTACTGAAGTCCTACCCTCAGCTATCCCGATACGATGCTGCTGCGCTTGTAGTAGCGAGGGAGAGAGGATATGTGCTGCTAACTGGCGACAAACAGTTGCGCGGAGCGGGGATTAGCGAGGGAGTCATAGTTAGGGGGACCTTGTGGATTCTTGACGAGTTAGAGCAAGAAGGCAGGATTTCCAGAGAAGAATATGACACCTGCCTAACGGAACTCCTTAAACATAATGGGGGAATGATACGCCTTCCGACATCAATATCGCGTGCTATCTGCAAAGTGCAGTTTATAGATAGTGGGGTAGCTAAATGTAATTGCTGATGCGGGCAGGTGTGCATGCGGCATGGGTTGGATCAAGGGAATGCAATGTATTTTGAGCATGACGAGCCAAGACCATATTTTACAAAGGGGTGTTCATTTTGGAGCTTTTTCTTACGGCTGAAGATCGTAAGCGTGTAGAAAAACTTAACCTGGCGTTGGGCACGCGCTACAGAACTACACCATATGATTTCAACAACCCGGGTGATTTTGCTGAGGCATTGATTTTGATCACTGCCGAATACGTTGATTTCTCCTACTACTGGGGCGAAGTAAGTAATGTGAGTGAGTGCCTAGACGAAAGCATCGAGACATTCTACCCAGCAGAGTGGCAGAGGCTAGCCCTAGGGGAGGCTGCACGGAAAGACATTATAAGCACGGTGAACAGCCTTCGCTCCGCGGACACCGCCCTCTTTAAGTTAGCAGAGAAGGCAGAGAAACAGTGTAGAGAAATTTGGGGCTTGGCCATGACCTGCGCTCCAGACGAGGTGCTTGTGGAGATCTGTGGGCAGGCGTTCCGGGCCGAGCCGGAAGAGCTAGCTCAACTTCTTACGTTTGACTTTGAGTACTCTTGTCAAGACATTGTGGATATGTGGCAGTACAGTGTTGAGGAGACAGCTGGGCATTTCGGGAGAGCGCTTGAAGTAGAACTTGATGCCATGCGACAGCTCCGTTAAGATTAATGAGATATAATCAAGTGGCGAAAGATAAAGCACGCATTACAGGATAATATGGTCCTATTGACTTTTCGTCGGCACCGCCTTGCCTGCAACGCGGGAGGCATTGTACGAAGGAATCTACGATCTGACGTTGGACGACTCGTTAGCGAGATTAGCTCCTGCTAGTAAGGCTCGCTAACGACAGTTCGGACTCTTTCCTTTCGCACAAATGTCGCGAGGCGCTTAGCGTCGTTTTACACATATCTGGCGGTAGCATTACCATGCTGGCCAGAGAAGTTAAGCCCCTACGGGGGCTTTTTTTGTGTCTTTAAACGCTTATAGGATCTTTGCTACAGGATTCTGCCCCTTTGATGCCGAAAGTTAGAACAATTGAAAGTGACTGTACGTGTTCCTGAGGTTTAGGCGTCGGAAAGGGGGTTGCCGACTTGGAAAAAAAGGAACTGGCTTGGTGGCAACGAGACATGGGGCCGAAGCTGGCCAGCCTGGTGCTGATAGGTGCCTGCTTGGTCGCGAGATATCGCCCGCTACCTATGACGCTGGAATGGGCGCAATGGGACGCGCTACTTAACGCTAGCGTTCTGATTCTGCCTTTGGCACTGCTGCCTTGGCTTGTTGGCTTGCCGCGTAAGCGGCAATTGCTGGGGCTGTTCCTCGGAGTGCTTGGGGGGTTCTGGGCTTTGGGCTTCCCTCTTCTCGCTATCCTGCATGGGGCACCATTTCCCAATATCGTTGCTATACCAAGGGCAATCGGTGCCTTTGCGGTTGGCTGGCTAATACTGTTGCTATGGTATAGGGTCGCCTGGAAATTGCCTACAGCGAGGCTGGCCCAATGGTGTGCACCACTGCTGGGCTTGGGACTGCTATGCTTCGCAGCTTATCCTGTCAATATCCCTACCAGCCTGCGGCCGGGACAGGCCAACACAGGGAGGAGTGGCTTCGTGGTGGCAGAGACCTACGAGCTGCAGGCAGGTTTAGTAGCTGCCTACACTTACGAAGATGTGATGGTTGTCATCGGTCAGGACGAATGGCTGTGGCGGGACCCAACAGGCGAGGTGCAAATCAGGCCGGGAAACTATGCCCCGCGGCGCGTGCGGGTACACTGCAATGGCCAACAGCTTTTGATTGCAGAGCTAACCCAGGGTCGGGTAGAGTGTTATCGATATCCCGATGGAGAGCTGCTCTGGATGCATGATGGTTTTGGCGAACTATTGGATGCGGCGTGCACGGCGGAATATGCCTGGCTGCTAGACTGCCCACGTATTGAGGACGGAGTGCTTTGGCCTAGGCTAGGGGATCCGGAGGACCCAGGGGTAGTTCTGTACCAACTTGACCTCATGAATGGCAATCAGATTGACATGAGGGTGCAACCACCGGAGCAACGTTATTGGACACACGCGATCAACAGTCCACTTGTTTGGTTAGAGGGGGATGAGCAGCAGATATGGATTACCGGTTTATGTTCTGTGGAACGGCCAGTATATGGGAGACCGAACGTTTATCCTCCGTTACCGACAGACGTGCCTTTCATTTTTCGCCCGAAACAGGGTGAATTAGAACTGTGTTCAGTGTTATTGCCCGGCGGGTTGCAGAGGCGCCACGATGTTTATGCTCCTATGAGCTACTACTTGCAGGAGGATTATTTGGTTGATGTTTTGCAGACACCAGATGTAACCGAGTGCGTGATTAGGGCGCACTCTTTGCTTACGGGGGAGCTGATTTGGGAACGGCAGCTAAGTATTGGCCTGTCAGGTCAATCCTATCAGCCTTCTTACCCCTTCCGAGCTGGCGGCTGCGTAATAGTAGATACAGGACAAGGAGTGGTATGCCTAGATGTGACTAGTGGGGCAGAACAATGGAGCTTCGTGCACTCATCGCGGCTACGTTGGGTAGCGCCCATGGATACGGGAGACGTGGTCTTCGGCTTAGCCAATGGAATGATAGTGCGGATGGCTGCTAGCGGCGATATAGCATGGCAGTATGAGGCCGCTGGTTTAACTGATTTGGATCGCCTAGAGGTTTCATCTAGCGCGCTTATTATCAGGGACAGTGGAATTCGCGAAGGCGCTGAGTCGATTGTGTTGTGCGGCAGCTACGGGGGTAAATACACTGCATTGTCCCTTAACAGCGGCAGCGAGATACCACTCGTCGAAGACTGGCTGCAATACGACAAGTTCACCATAGCTGGCGAATTTGTTTGGCAGATAAGGCAGAAAGCCTATCGGCCCGGACCGTATAATGGCGATAAGGCTATTTACCGGTTGCGTGGTTTTTATGTGCCAATTTTTGACCTAAACCTGCGGCAAGAAGAGCGAGGCATGTTGGTGCGCCCGGATTACCTGTTAGTAGCGGAGCAGAGTGGCTCCAAAACGAGGCTGGTAATGCTGCGCAAATCTAGATGAGATGATTGGGGGGCCAAGTATGTATGTCATTGACACGACCCTCGGACATGGCGGGTTGTTCAATTGGCTAATAAACGCTAACGGGACGATTGAGGTGAGGCGGCGCTTTGTGGGCGGGCAGGTAGCGGTAAACCTATATCGTAAAGCAAAGCTGGATCAGCTGCATGCCTTCGTGGCCAAGAGAGAATGGACTGCTCTAGCCAACAACGTGGAGAAGCTGCATCACGGTACGGAAAAGGAAGGACTTGGGCAGTTTCTTAAGGAGACGCTGGGCATGGACGTAGCAGCTGCGCAAGGGGCTAGCCAACTAGCGGCGATCTTTGTCAGGGCTGGCGCTTGGGAAGGCAATGGCCGCAGGCGGGGGATGGCTTTCCGTTGCTTAGCTACCGATTGGCAAGGGCTCGTCGAGTCCTATTACGAACAGTGCAAACACACCCAGAGTGGCGCCAAAAGCGATTGTGATGATCCCGATGCCGCGGCAAGGGAAGAGGGGCAGCAACTCTATTTCAATTTAGGCGCTGCGCTGGAAGTGAAAGATAATAAGGCTGATGCGCTGCCTCCAATTCCATTACCTGTGAGCTTGAGCAGGTTGTTGTCAGGTGCCCACTTTGTCAAAGACACTATTGGCTGTTCGAGTTCTGCGGTGTTTAAGATATGTGGTTTACCAGACGTAGGCGATGCCTACCTGAAGGTAATGGAACTATCTGCAGGTGAAGACCTCTTGCGCGAAAAAGCAGTTCTGGATTGGCTGCAAGGCCAGCTACCGGTGCCAAAGATCCTGCACTTTACCGAGGAAGCTGGAATGCAGTATCTGCTTATTTCTGCCATTCCCGGCCTAGGAGCGGAGAATGAGCATTTTCTTTCCCCAGAAAACGCCCCGGAAATGGTACGCGTGCTAGCCAGAGGGCTGCGTCTGATTCACTCGCTGGACATTAGCGGTTGCCCGTTTCCGCGGGACCTAGACGTTATGCTGGCTGAAGCACGGCGCCAGGTAGAGTTTGGTTTAGTAGATACCGATAACCTTCAGCCCGAAAATATGGGCCGCGACCCCGAGGATATACTGCAGGAACTAGTAGCTAAGCGCCCCCATCAGGAGGACCTTGTTCTTACCCACGGCGATTATTGCCTGCCCAACATCCTCTTGCAGGATGGGCAGTTAAGTGGCTTCATTGATTGGGGGCGGGCTGGTGTGGCTGATCGCTACGCGGATATTGCCTTAGCTGTGCGTAGCCTCAGATATAACCTAGGTGACGCTCGGGGGGAGGCCTTAGCCAGACTCTTCCTGGAGGAATATGGCCTAGAGCACGTAGATGAAGAGAAAATTGCCTACTTCATCTTACTAGATGAGCTCTTCTAGTGGGCCAGGGTGGGTCGCGGGGACGTACACTTGTAACAGTTAAATATTGTCACCCGCCCCGCTCCTCTGACACACTAATATACTAAAGCTTGCTACCCTTCGGCCTGCCAGTATAATATAAGAGTTAGGCTTTTGTGAGAAAGGTAGGAAGTTTTTATGCAAGTTACGATCGCTGCGACGCCTTGGTGCCGTTTCAAAGATAAATTCATCGGAGATAGAAGGTTTTATCGGGCGGTCCTAGCCCTTATTGTGCCCGTAATCATCCAAAACACTGTGTCGAATGTCGTTAACCTGCTCGATAACGTTATGGTTGGTGCCCTAGGCACGGCCCATATGTCTGGGGTGGCGATAGCCAACCAGCTTATATTTGTCTTTAATCTGGCCATTTTCGGCGCCATTTCTGGGGCTGCTATTTACGGAGCCCAGTTCGCCGGGGCCAAAGATTGGGACGGCTTTCGGCAGACTTTCCGCGTAAGACTGCTTGTCTCCCTCGTCATTACGATTCTGGGGGTATTTATTCTTTCTCAATTGTCCGGTACCCTCATTTCCTTTTACCTACAGGGCGAAGGCGATCGCGCTGACGCAGCCTCTATGTTGCTATATGGCCGACAGTATTTGCTCATTATGCTCTGGGGTCTGCTGCCATTTGCTCTTACGCAGTGCTATAGCGGTGTTTTGCGAGAGGCAGGCGAAACATTTTTGCCTATGGTAGCGAGCCTTTCAGCAGTGTTGGTAAACCTTACGTTCAACTACCTGCTTATCTATGGGAAGCTTGGGTTCCCTGCCCTAAAGGTGCAAGGGGCGGCCATTGCTACTGTACTCAGTCGCTTTGTGGAATTGGCCATCGTGGCTGTCTTTTCCCATGCTAATTGTAGAAAATATCCGTTTATGACGGGCGTCTACCGGCATTTCCGCATCCAAAAGGGGTTAGCGAAAGACATAGCTATTAAAGGGATTCCGCTGTTCGCCAATGAGTTTCTCTGGTCTTTAGGTATGATTACCATCACGCAGATTTTCTCCACGCGGGGGCTAGTGGTTATGGCAGGTCTTAACATCGCCAGCACTATCGGCAACCTATTCAACGTCTTCTTCCTGTCTATGGGTACGGCAGTAGCCGTCATGACAGGGCAAGCCTTGGGAGCAAATGACCCAGAGTTGGCCAAGAAACAGATCTGGCAGTTCCTGTTTTTCAGCGTATGCATTTGCCTTGTACTGGGTACCGCTCTAGCCCTTAGCGCGGGCCCTATCACCTTGATTTATAATACCGAACCTGAAGTGCGCCATTTGGCGGCCGGGTTTATGCGCGTAAATGCCATGTATATGGCCTTCCATGCCATCGCTCACAACTGTTACTTTGCCCTCCGCTCCGGGGGCAAGACGTTTATCACTATGCTTTTTGATAGTGTATATACATGGGTTGTGGTCGTGCCTTATACCTATTTCATGGTAAATTTCACCACTATAGGCATTCAAGCCCTCTATCCGTTGTGTCACCTGACTGATCTAGTCAAAGCTCTCTTGGGAATAGGTGTTGTCAGTATGGGCTTTTGGGCTCGTAATTTGGTGGGGCAAGAGCCAAGTCAAACCCCGGCAGTAGAAGGGGAAGATGGATAATGTCGGAAATAGCACTGCAAGGCATACAGAAATACTACGGGGCTAACCAGATCCTGAAGGATGTCACCTTCGACGTAAATAAGGGTGAAAGAATTGGCCTGCTCGGGAAAAACGGGGCAGGTAAAACAACGCTGTTCAAAATACTATCCGGGGCTGAAAACGCGGATGCGGGCAATATGATGATAAGAAAAGGTGCCACCATCGGCCTGCTCGACCAGATTGCCGCTTTCCCTGAGTCCTACACCGTCTACGAAGTGCTGTACTCGGCCTTTAGCGATTTAATGGAGATTCGTAGCCAAATGCAGCGCCTGGAGCGGTTGATGGGGCAGCGGGCCACCGACGCAGTGCTGCAGCAATATGGCAGTTTGCAGCAACTTTTCGACGCCAAAGACGGATATTCCATAGAAGACAATATCAATCGCATCTGTGTCGGCCTGAACATAAACGAGGATATGGCGGGTAAGGAATTCCGTCTGTTGAGCGGCGGTGAAAA